>NZ_JAAHIG010000311.1:0-10476 GCF_010692305.1 Moorena sp. SIO4G3
CACTGGAGCAAGCCAAAAGGCCGGTCAAAGACCGAGTTTACCCAGGAGCCGTGTGAGGGGAAACTTTCACGCACGGTTCTGGAGCGGAGGTGCCCCGGATAATACCGGGCATCGACCGTAACAAAGCCATCAATAGATTAGGCAGACAGCACCTTAAAATAAGTAGGCAGCGTGAAGAACATGCCAAAAGACTGGCACGTTGCGTAATCCGGTCTAACGACCTGGTCGCCTATGAAGATTTAAGGGTTAAAAACTTAGTAAAAAATCACTGTCTCGCTAAGTCTATAAATGATGCAGGTTGGTATCAATTTAGAAAATGGTTAGAACATTTTGGCCAAAAGTTTGGAAGAGTCACTGTTGCAGTGAATCCTGCCTATACAAGCCAAAACTGCTCTGAATGCGGCGAGGTGGTCAAGAAGTCACTATCGACAAGGACTCACGTCTGTAAGTGTGGCTGCAAGCTAGATCGAGACCACAACGCTGCAATCAATATACTAAATCGAGCCTTGGGTACGGTGGGGCACACCGGAACTTTGGTCATTGACCCGAACGCTTCAGGAGAATCGGCCTCTATTGTTCTTGGTTCCGACCAGGTTCAGTAAGCTGGCTCGCTGAATGAAGAATCCCCGCGTCTAATGACCGGGGAGTGTCAAGTCGGTGGTGTACTACTCGTAGTTGGTGTCCGGTTTATACCGAGCTACTGTAGTATCCTGATTTAGGGTAAGTGTTGTGCTCAGTTTACCAGCCGCCTTATTCTACGGATATTCTCCTCCAAGAATTTATTGCCCATGCTTCCAATGACCCAGATGTTGCCACCGTTTACCAAAGTATTGCTCTCCATCGGTAGCAATAAGCACCAGATAAATCAGGGTAAACCGGATCAACACTCAGCACTCAGCACTCATACCAAGTTGCGGTCAAACGTACAACTTTCTCTTCCCCGCATCTCCCCATCTCCCCATCTCCCTATCTCCCTATCTCCCTATCCAAGCAATCTACTATCTTTGAATGCAACTCGGTATCAGCACTCAGCAATCAGGGCACCTGAGATAATTCAAATCCATAAGACCACCAAATCGTACAGCAATAGCAGATAATTGATTCTTGACGACCAATAAATAATAAATAAATGATAAAGACTGCATGGGTGTTTCCCGGGCAAGGTTCCCAGGCACCAGGTATGGGAGTTGACTTATTAGAGTTGCCCTCTGCAAAGGTTAAGTTTAAGCAAGCTGAGGAAATTTTAGGCTGGTCTGTTCTAGATATTTGTCAAGGGGAGTCCGATCAGTTATCTCAAACCCTCTACACTCAACCTGCCTTATACGTAGTTGAGAGTATCCTGGCTGATCTGCTCATGGAACAAGGGGAACGACCCAATCTAGTAGCCGGTCACAGTTTGGGAGAATATGTTGCCCTCTACACTGCCAGGGTATTTAACTTTGAGGCAGGGCTACGCTTAGTCCAACATCGGGCTAAATTGATGGATAGTGCTTCTGATGGCATGATGGTTGCTCTGATTGGCTTCAAACGCCCAGAACTTGAAGAAAAAATCCAGCAGATACAGGATGTTGTTATTGCTAATGATAACAGTCCTGCTCAAGTGGTAATTTCAGGTAAACCAACAGCAGTTCAGGATTTTCTGAGTCAGATTAAAGTCAAACGGGCTATTCCTCTAAAAGTGTCCGGTGCCTTTCATTCTCCCTTAATGGCTCAAGCAGCAGCTCAGTTCCAGGAACTCTTGCTGTCTGTCCCCTTTGCTGATGCCCAGGTACCAGTATTATCGAATGTGAATCCTGTACCCACGGTCGAGGCAGTTACCTTAAAACATCAACTCCAGTCTCAAATTACTGGTTCAGTGCGATGGCGAGAAATTTCTCTGAGGCTACCAGTGGAAGGGATTGAGAAAGTGGTGGAAGTTGGACCAGGTAAGGTGCTGACTGGCTTAATTAAACGGATGTGTCCGGAGTTAATTTTAGAAAACGTTAATAGCATTGCTGATCTGCAGCAATGCTTAGTAGTCAGCTAACTCGAAGCCCTAAGCTCGACCTAATTCATGTCTTGGATGGCGGCGCAATCCTCTTTGAAGCGCCGCTTTGATGGAATTCCCCCAATCGTTATCAGGGTGTAGAGATCACAAGTGTGGCAAGTTTGGGGAGATGGGGAAATGGGGAGATGGGGAGATGGGAGCGATTTTTATTAAGGGCACCTAACAAAGATTCCAAAATTAATAAGCAAAAATACTTATCTTATCAAGATCATATCCAGAGGTGCGCTTGACCTTGGCGAATTTAATTCGCCAAGGTCAAGCGCACCTATAGGCATTTCACGAATCAGATGGGAATACCGCTGCATATCGCTTAAATCCAGAACCATTAGGTTTTTTTTAGTTTCTCAAACTTACCTAACATTCTTGATTGAGTCGCTTTTGAAATCGGAAAAATATGAGAAAATGCAAAATCACAGAGTAAATAGGTAAGTCAGTTGACATTCGATGGCTCGAAAAGGTCTCTGGATTGGTGGTCTTTAGACAAAAAATCAACCACTGTTTCCTTATGCCTAGCAAACTGACTTGTGCTGACTTACATCTGACCCGTCTAAGACTTTGATCCAACAGGTTTTGTTAGGGGAAAAGGTTAGCTAAATAAGCATTTTTATAGCTGATTTATTTGCTCTATTTATTGTCTTAACACTATGAATAAAGCCAATCATTTTTATTACCAAAGGAGTTGCATATGCTTGAAATAATGAGTATTCACAAAGCTGATGAAATCAGTCAAATAAAAAAAACAAAAACTGGAATAATTCCTGGCAAAATGGAACTCATCATCAAAATTAATGAATTGCCTACAGCAAAAACTGTTAAAAACGGCTGGCAGGAATTTAATGTTGATTGTGATGGCACGATGTTTACGATTAAGGTCAAACCCAAAGTTTGGAAAAAAATCACGACTGCGAATGAGATGTATTCCATGTGGGTTGCTGTTATTACTGGCAAACTGGGAGCAAAAATTAACAAAGGGTTTCGGGTAGAGCAACCAGGTATTCAAGTATTTGAGAAAAAACCCAAGGCACCGAAACCAGATAAAACACAGGTACAAGCCCAATCACAGGAACAACTACAACCACAACCACAAGCTCAATCACAGGAACAGCTAGGCCAATCACAGGAACAGCTAGGCCAATCACAGGAACAGCTAGACCAATCACAGGAGCAGCTAGCTCAATCACACGAACAGCTACAGGAGCAGCTAGCCCAATCACAGGAACAGCTAGCCCAATCACAGGAGCAGCTAGCTCAATCACAAGCCTAAGCAAAGACCAAGAATTGGACGTTAAACTGATTTAATCTCAACAGTTATAATCAAATTTCGTTAATCGTTAATTGAGAATTAATAATTTTAAATTAACGATTAACGATTAACAATGAACAATGAAGAGTTAACAATTTTCCTGGATTCCTGCTCCAGCGGGTCGGTTCCTCAGCCCCCAAGCCACAAAAGGTAATGTTATGCTAGCCTAAATGGCTAATTGTTAATAGTGTTAATTGGTTTACAGGCTTTAGCCATGAGCCATTTCCTATAGGCTATCTCCATATGAGCGATCGCATAACTCATATCCTTCTGATTGATGATGACCCAGTATTCCGATTGGGTCTAAGGACTGCCTTGCAAGCCTTCCAGGATCTGCTAGTTGTAGCTGAGGCTGATACTGGCACAGAAGCCCGATCAAGATTAGCGGCACTAGAGGGGACTAACTCCGTGGATGTGGCAATTTTGGAACTAGCTTTGGCTCACCCGAATTCAAATCAAGAGGTAACCTTATCAGGATTGCCACTGTGTCAGGGATTACGGCGGGAGTACCCTAACTTGCCAATTTTACTACTGACCAGGGAATCTAAACCCACTGTGCTAGCAGTAGCTCAAGCATTGGGTGTCAATGGGTATTGCCCCAAAGGAGTCGCGATCGCTACCATTGTTGAAGCCATTGGTCAAATTATTGAGGGTCAATCCTATTGGCAGACACTGTCTAGCTTACCTACTGTATCTTATAAAGGTGCAGGTTTTGCTCCCTGGTATCAACAGTGGCGTAACTCAGGATTCCAACAATTTGAAGCCGCTTTAGGCCAGGTCAATAGTCAGCTGCAAAATCCTCGTCTTTCCAATTGGGATTGGCTGTTTTGGACTGGACGCCGTCGAGAACTATTGGTAGCCCGTTGGCTGGCAGATCAGCTATTACCGGCTAGCATCATTCTGGTGGAACCGTCACGGGACAATGCCTTAGTGCCAATGCCTAAACCGGAAACGTCACTGACTGTTGCGCCAAGGGCTCAATCCCAGCTTAGCCCTAACGGAGCACTAGTTGAGCGGAGAGTTGAGCGGACAATGGTAAAACTTCAATCTGGTTTATCCAACCTCTCTGGTGTTCCCCTAGAACTTGACATTCTCCAAGTAGAGAAAAGAGCAGAGTTACTTGGTTTAGTCTTCCAAACCTTTGAAACGCTGATTGAAGATTTGCGCTTGTCTGAAGTAAAACTGGAACAGTTACCTCAGAAGCAACAGCTGATTCTGAAAGATCTGTGGGAAGCATCAGTCACAGATTTCTTCGGTAAGTATTATACCTTGTACACGGACAATACTCAACTAGAAGTTGTCACTATTTTGCTGGGTAACTATCCCATCGTAAAAAAGGAAATTCTTGATAAAATTCCTCTAGTCATTGATTTATTAGCTCATCGGCTATTTGACAGCTCATTAATAATTGATAATGTCTCCTATCCTGCCCACACCCCCGAAGCAATTCAACGGTCAGAATTTATCCTGGACAATTTAATTATCCAAATCGGTAATGGGGTGATTCAACCGTTATTAAATCAATTGGCAGATGTAGAAAGTATTAAGGGAAATTTTTATCATAAAAATCTGATGTCATCTCGGGAAATTGCCCGATTTCGCAATAATCTCTCCTGGCGATATCGCCAAGATAAATTATTTGGTGAGCCACAAGCAATTTTCGAGAGTCGATATGATTTATTTATCCTAACTGACACTGGCATTAAACAAACCAGTATCTATGCTCCCCGACGTCGAGAATTAGAACGGCTACGAGGTTTTCAGCTAGCTGTGACGTTAGCCTATGAGCTACGGGATGCTCTTTCTCCCCGTCTGCAAGCGGCTGTTACTTGGATTGGTAATGGTGTGGTGTATGTCTTAACCCAAGTCTTTGGTAGAAGTATTGGTCTAGTAGTTCGTGGTGTAATTCAGGGCATTGGTAACAGCGTCCAAGAGGCCAGGTTTGGTAAAAATCCTGGACGTGGGAAGTAGGGGAAGACAGGGAAGAGGGGAAAGTAAAAAAATACCATGACATCCAGCATTGGGACTGATTCAACCCTCCCCACCTAAACAATTTTAGAAAACAATTTTAGAAGCCCCTGCCTTTAGGCATAGGTTTTATGACTCATTCACAGTCACACCCTTTTTGCCATTACTCTCAGTATGCTCTACTACATCCGAGCCTAGAGGATTAGCTTGATGCTGAGATGGTGGCAAAGCGGGTTCTAATATTTCCCAAGCTTCTTTGGCAATGGGCAAATACTGATCGTGAGCGGCTTTAGCTTCAGCAAATTTTGTTAAGGTTTTGGCAAAATTTCTATCCGTTGCCAGTTTCATATGTTCCGGTGTCAGGGGGTCTGGGGAAAATAAGGCTTCGATCACTGGCCGTAATTCCACGGCTTGTTGGTAAGCTTGTTCTAAATTTACCCTTAAACTTGCTAAAGATGCGATCGCTTTTACTGACTGAATAATCTCTGCTTCTTCACCATCTGTACTACCGGTAGCTAGTGGCTCAACTAAAATCAAATCGTCAGCACTCAAGCCATCGGCAAAGCTATCCTCATTGACGGTAGTGTCTTCTGAGTCTTCCATCCGCCTTTGGATCTCTTCGAGGGCTTTGGCTCTGTTTTTGGCATTGTCGGTTCTGCCGGGGACTTCAACGATGAAGCCGAGTTCCTTTAAATCCTTGGTTGTATATTGCACCGTAGCTTTTGACATAATGTTTACCCTAGTTTCGGTGTCCGATTAGATTAATCCTACTTAGATTTATAGTACGCCTGATCGAGTTCCCCATGGAACATGGTTCCAAAACCGCAATGGGGTAAGCATATGGGCGTGCGCGTTCAGCTATAGCGCTACGCGTAAGGCAAGAGGCAAGAGGCAAGAGGCAAAAGTTGACTACAACAGCTTTTGCTGCTTTTATCAATAATGTCAAACACCTTAATGTGTAGTGCTATATCAGCTCTGAGCTCTCAGCCAAAGGCCACGCTACGGGAATGGCCACGCTACACCGAACAGTTTATGCCCATAGCCCATTAGCTGATAGCTGAGAGCTGACCACTGATGGTCTAGCTAAGAATTTTTGCTTACTAACTATTTATTAACTTTTGTAAAAATGAGCGTTCAAGACCTACAAAACTGATATATACGTCGCTACACTATGCAAAGTGTGTGTTTATACTGATTTGGAAAGTATTAACGGTGTGAGGTTTGTGGATCCTAGATGATTCCTATCCAACTAACTCTAAAAAACTTCCTCAGCTACCGCGACGCAACTCTAGACTTTCGCGGTCTTCACACTGCCTGTATTTGTGGTCAGAATGGAGCCGGGAAATCGTCCTTGCTAGAAGCCATTACCTGGGCAATTTGGGGACAAAGCCGTGTTGCTTCGGAAAACGATGTCATCCATACTGGGGCGAAGGAAGTCCGAGTAGACTTTATTTTTCAAAATAATCAACAAACCCATCGAATTATTCGGACTCGCCACCGAAAACAGGGGAGTTCCCTAGAGTTTCAAGTGGAAACACCAAATGGTTTTAAGTCTTTAAGCCAGAAAGGAGTACGAGCAACTCAATTATTAATAATAGCGAATCTGAAGCTAGATTACGATACCTTTATCAACTCATCTTACCTGCGTCAAGGTCGAGCCGATGAGTTTATGGTCAGGCGTCCCAGTGAACGGAAACAAATTCTGGCAGATTTGCTCAAACTAGACCAGTACGAAAAATTGGCAGACCAGGCCAAGGATTTGTCAAAGCAGTTGAAAGGTCAAGTAGAACAGCTAGAGCAAAGTTTGCAGGGTATTAAAGAACAACTGGGAGAACGGGATGCGATCGCAAAGGAAACAGCTACCCTGGAAACTGCTTTACACCAGCTGCAACAAGACCAAGACCAAGACGCGCAACAACTCAAAAAACTACAAGCCATTGGACATCAGCGCAATAGCTGGGAACAACAGCTGAACTTTGTGAGGACACAATATCGTAATCTTACTCAAGATTGCGATCGCATACAACAAGACATTGCTACTGCTGTTGCCCAACAAGAACAACTCTCTAAACTACTCTCTCAAGACCAACAAATTACTGCTGGTTATGCCGAATACCTCCAGCTACAAGAACTTGAAGAAAGTCTTGCCGCCAAATTACAGACTTATCAGAAAGCGCAACAGCAACGACAACAACTCCAACAGCAGCTTAATCAAGACATTAATCAACATAATCTGCAAATTCGTGATATCCAAGCTCAACTAGAAGCCTTGGGTACTCAAGAGCAAGAGATTCAAGATACCCTTTCCCGTTCAGGGGAAGTTGCTACAGCCCTGGCAAAACTTAACCAAGCTCGTGAACGGCTCAAGCAGCTAGATAATTTACAACTCGAAGTCTCTCCCTTGTTGCAACGTTGTGGGTCTATCCAAAGCGAACTTGACCGGGTTCAAGCCAGACTCAGTGCCAAATTAGAAGAACTGGTTTCTTCTGAAAAACATTTATCCCAGCAAGTAGCAACAACACCTCAGCTGAGACAAGCGGCACTTCAGTTAGAAGCTGAACTTGGAGAATTAGAGAAAAAGCGGGTCTACCTGTCTCGGTTACAGGACAAAGGACTAGAACGTCGAGGCTTTCGAGAACGCCTCCAAGAAAACCAACGTCGCTATCAAAAATTACTGGGGGAACTGACCCAAAAAATCCAGTTTCTGCAAGTTCAGAACGCAGTTTGTCCCTTATGCGAGCAGCCTCTAGATGCAGCCCATTCTGACCGGGTGATTCAGAAAACCACTGCTGAGCACAAGGATGTTCAAGATCAATTCTGGGTAGTACGAGAGCAGCTAACCGTTTGTGAACGAGAACTTCAGGTGTTGCGCCATGAATACTCCCAAATTTCCCAACAACTCTCTCCTTATGAACAGTTGCTCGAACAACGGGGACAACTAGCAGCACAACTAGAAGCTACCGACGAAGTTTATGACCGACTCTATGAAGTATCTGAGGAAAAGAAAGAACTGGAACAATCCCTTACTATTCGTGCTTATGGGGTAGAGTTACACGAAGAACTCAGGCAACTCGACCTCCGAGTCCAACAGCTCAACTACGATGAACAAACCCATGCTCTAGCACGGGGGGAAGTTGACCGCTGGCGCTGGGCTGAAATCCACTCGGCTAAGCTAGAAGAAGCAAGACGGCGTCAGCAAAAAATTGATGCCCAGAAACCACAGCTGCAAGGAAAGCTGGATACTCTTCAAGCCTCAGTGCATCAGTTACAAACCAATTCCCCGTTGAAGCAGCAATTGGATCAGCTAGATCGATACATTGCTGAGATTGGCTATAACTTGGATGCTCATAATCAGGTTAGAGCCTCCTTGCGTCAAGCCCAATCTTGGCAACTGCGTTATCAGGAGTTACAAACCGCCCAAGAGCAAAATCCCCAAGTCGGTCAACGCTTGGCAAGCCTAACTCAAAGCCTCCAGAGCAGACGCTGTAATCTCAAGGAGGTTAATACACAAATTGAGGACATTGTCAAGCAAATGGAACAAAGTCCTGATGTCACTAGGGACATCCAAGCCTTAGAACAGGGGATGAAGCAGCGCCGACGGGAAATGGATAAACAACTATCCCAGCAGGGGCGTCTCCAACAACGGTTGCAGCAACTGGAATCCCTACAAAGTCAGTATCAACATCAACTCGAAAAGCTGCAACAACTCCAGCGGCAATATCGGGTGCATCAGGAATTAGCGATCGCATTTGGCAAAAATGGCATCCAGGCTCTAATGATAGAGAATATTTTGCCTCAACTAGAAGCCCAAAGCAATCAAATTTTGGCTAGACTGACTGGGAATCAGTTACACATCCAAATTGTTACCCAAAAGGCCGGGAGTCGGTCTTCTAAGAAAAAAACCAAGCTGATTGATACCTTAGATATTTTAATTGCTGATGCCAGTGGTACTCGACCTTATGAAACCTATTCCGGTGGTGAAGCATTTCGGATTAATTTTGCCATTCGTCTGGCATTAGCACAACTGTTGGCCCAACGCTCAGGCACATCCTTACAAATGTTGATTGTGGATGAGGGGTTTGGCACCCAAGATGCCGAGGGGTGTGAGCGATTGATTGCAGCAATTAATGCGATCGCATCCGATTTTGCTTGTATTCTAACCGTGACTCATATGCCTCAGTTTAAAGAAGCCTTTCAGACCAGGATTGAAGTATCTAAGACATCCCTTGGCTCTCAGTTAAGTTTATCGATGTAATCAATGCTAATATTTGTAGCAAAGGGAGTAGGGAGTAGGGAGTAGGGAGTAGGGAACAGCGGATCTGGGAACAGGGAATAGGGAATAGGGAGTAGGGAATAGGGAGTCAATAATGATAACAATTCCTACAATTATAGCTGATAGCTGATAGCTGATAGCTGACGGCTGACGGCTGAACGCGCAGGCGTGCGCGTAGCGCTTAAGCTGATAGCCCTACAAAATCAAATCCATTGCTGTTTTTATGATTTCCTCGCGCTCCACCATTTTAGCAATTTCTTCAGCTTCATAACTTCCTTCAAATGCTTCTAATGAAGCGCGGTCTAGTGCGGATTCATAAGCATCTTCTAAAGTTTCTAATAATTCCTCTTCAGTTAGATAAGTTCCTTTAGCTTTGTGGCGCTTATTAGTTCGTTGAATTTGTTTAACAAAATTACGGATTGATACTTCCCAAGATTTAGTCGTCCGTTTTTCAGCAGCTTTTTTAATTAGATGTAACAGCAGAATAATTCCATAGCTAAATAGTTTATTCAGTTTATCCGATTTGCTGATCTCCTCCAATTCTTCAATCAGTTCCAGGGCTTCAGGGATTTTGCCTTCGTAGAGTAACTCCTTTAGAGTGATTAATTCTTCCATTGGCTATTCTTCCTCCGCTTTTCAATTGATCCATCGCGACTATAGCGGTTTATACCCTAATTAGGTACACAGGATTTTTTCCCTCTTGTATCTTCCCTCTTGTATCTTCCCTGTTCCCTGTTCCCAGATCCGCTGTTCCCTACGGGTGCATCTCATTTTTACGGTTTGATCCGGTGGTGCGTTACGGGACGGGCTGTCTCAACACTGGGAAAGATTTGGAAAATCAGGGCTAGCCCCTCCCTAACGCACCCTACGCCATTTCTCTTCTTT
>NZ_JAAHIG010000312.1:0-10429 GCF_010692305.1 Moorena sp. SIO4G3
CAAATCAAGGAAAAAGAGTGGCAGAGATAAGTGAGTTCTTTTGGAATTGGTTGCGCCGTGTACTTGGAGACTTGTTCGCACGGTGCTTTGGGGACGAAGCGGGAGCAATCCCGCTGACTTACCCGATAGATAAGGAGATAGAAAGAAGCCAGCGCAAAGTTTCCATGGCAAACGCTGGCTTCTGGCTCCTCCATTAACACAAGGAGATACATCCTATGCTAAAACCATTTAACCCTGATGGTGAGGGTCACCCCTACCAACAAACGGTGGAACAGGCTTCTGTGGAACAGGCTTCTAGCCTGTTCCACAGAAGCCTGTTCCACACTGATTATGGACAGGGGTATACTCATCCCTCCCTTCTATCCCTATACCCGACATTTCTCTCAGTGGCGGATTTGCCATCTCATTTTGCGGCTAGCGCTATACTTTTGGAGTTCACCAGCCATAAGCTTACTGGCAAAGGAACAAGACTTAGAAACTCTAGCCGTAGAGGAGGCTTTATGAAAAAGCCCCGTCCTCTAACCGAAAAAGACCAAGCCTTAATTCAGCGCTACAGTAACTGCCAATTGGCGATGACACCACAACAGTTTTATGGCAAATGGTTAGTCACTTACGAGGTCATCGCCTGTATTTGCTCCCGTTCGGAAGCTACAGTACAGCGCTGGTTTGCCAGAGGTCACAACTATCGCGCTCCCATGGCCATTGATTTGTACCATCTGGCCATAATGGATTTCCTTCTGGAGAATTTTCAAGAAATTCCTGAACAACTCAGGAATTTCCTGTGTCCGCCAGATTAATATCAAGTCCGGTTGAATACCAATCATAAAAGTGTGGGGAGATGGGGAGATGGGGAGATGGGGGAGATTTGATATCCAGATAATATCACTATTGTCATGCTTTGGTAATGGGTAAGGTAATTGTGATTACTCTCGTACCATTACCCATTACCAAAAATAATACCAATGGTTCCAAGTAGGAATACACACCAATTCCTAGGGCTATCAGACATAATTATTATTTTTATGTCCCATTATTTTTTTATTATTAATTGTAGAATAATTTATGCTTGGTAAGCTATTAAGTAATCCTTTGGCTAAATTAGTGAGGCAATAATTTAGCCAAAAGATTAAATTTAGCGAGTTTAATAGATTGAGATGAGTAGGTGATTTTTATCCCATTAAAATGGGAGTTTAACTAGCCAGTAATTTTCCTCAATTATCTAGGAGTAATTTTACGATGTCAGACATGAACAATCCAGAAGAAAATTCCCAAGCAGTTCCCTTTTTTGCCCGCTACTTGGAGGGACAATTTATTGAAGATTTATCTAAGGAAGAAATGGAAGCTGTCAAAGGGGGTACCATATTGCCCCCTGTTCGCGGTTTCACAACCAAGTACCCATCTGATCGGGATGATTTGTATAGCGTAACCCTGAAGTTTCGAGATGATGTAGTTGTGACTATGAAGTACCCATCGGATAATGACGAGTTTGGGACGTAAGTATTCAGCTATCAGCTATCAGCTAATGCGCTACAGATGGTGCTACTTGAGGTGCTATCAGCGATCAGCCAAAGGCCAAGGCCTATGGCCACGCTACGGGAATGGCCACGCTACTTGAGGTGCTTATGCGCTATGGGCAAGCTACTGGAGGTGCTTTGGAATAAGCGATGCAGCGCGGTCTTGGGGAGGTCACGTCACCTGAACTTGCTAATGGTGCTTGAGATGACCGTAAGGCAGTGCGGTCTTAGGGGTTCCCACGGGGCTGGAGAGCGATGCAGCGCCGACCTGCGGGGGTTTCCCCCATGAGCGACTGCATCAAGACAGGTGCGGAAGCAAGTTCCGCACACAGACCCATGCGCCATGAGCAACTGCCGTGGTTTCCCCCACTCGCGCTTTGCATCAAGATAATGGTGTAATCTGTGGTAAGCCACTCCTACAGAGTCTTTTGCCATCTTAGATGGGTTTTTTCGCTCACTTTCTGGTAATAATCCCCCTATATAGTTCTTAAATTCTCTTTTTTGGCGGTGCGACCCCGCGCTTTCCTGGGAGCGCTAGGGAAAGCGCACCAAGACGGCGACATTTTTCAGTAAATCTTTACTACACCATTTTTGGAAACAAGGGGGCATTGCTGCGGGGGTGGTTTCTCTGATGGGGTCTACCCTTAAACCTTTGGACGTAATAGCTATGACTATCAGCTATTATACCTGATTTTTGCTTCCATACTTGCTTAAGTACCGTTAACAAGATGGAGATATCCGGAGATGGCCTCAGAATCCTCTTGATTGCTTTGATATCCAAGTAGTATCGCTATTGTCAGGCTTGGGTAATGGGTAAGGTAATTATGATTACTCTGGTACCATTACCCATTACTAAAAATAATACCAATGGTTCCAATTAGGAATATAGACCAATTATTAGGGCTATCAGACATAATTATTAGTTTTATAGCAATTCTACGACTTGTGAGGTACAAATATCTGGGTTTTAGGGAGCAGGGAGCAGGGAGCAGGGAGCAGGTAAGACAGAAGAGGCAAGAGCCAATAGTCAAACAATTCTGTGTACCTCATGAGTCCTAGAAACGCTATATGTCCCCTTAATTTTTTAGTATTAACTGTAGAATAATTTATGCTTGGTAAGATGTAAGCATTCAGCTATCAGCTATCAGCTATCAGCTATCAGCTATCAGCTATCAGTTATCAGTTAATAGCTATCAGCTATCAGATATCAGTTATCAGTTATCAGTTATCAGTTAATAGCTATCAGCTATTAGCTTATGGTTAGGTCACAGGCTAGAAGCCTGTGCCACGCTACTGTTAGCGCAATCGGTGCTTTTGAATAAAATAAGCTGACCGCTGACCACTGAGCACTGAGCACTGAGCACTGAGCACTGACCGCTGACCGCTGACCGCTGTTCGCGTAGCGTGCGCGTAGCGCATATGCTTACTTGTATTGAAAATTTTCTGCATAATGGTTGCTGCTTCGCCCGATAAGTATATAGATACTTAAAAATCAGCTATTAGCACTCAGCCTTCAGCAAGTAGTGCCTTAGCTGAATGCTTACAGTTTAACTAGCAAGTAAGTTCAATCAATTACCTAGGAGTAATTTTCCGATGTCAGACATGAACAATCCAGAAGAAAATTCCCAAGCAGTTCCCTTCTTTGCCCGCTACTTGGAGGGACAATTTCTTGAAGACTTATCTAAGGAAGAAATGGAAGCTGTCAAAGGGGGTAGTCAATTTCCTATTCCCAGTGTTACCAGAAAGTACCTATCTGATCGGGAAGATTCGTGGTTCGTAACCCTGAAGTACCCATCTGATGGCGAAGAGGGTGGCGGTGGTAAAATTGTGACTCTGAAGTACCCATCGGATAATGATGAAAGATAGCAATCCGTGTAATATTTGTGAGACGGAGGATATGTGGAAGATGGGGAAGAATATACCCAGAACATAACTTATTTCTTTTAGGTTTAAATTTAGTTTAGTGATGAGTAATTAGTCATTGGTATTTGGGGAAGTAACACCCAGATTTCTGGTAGTACTATGAACTAATTAAACGGTGGCTACAACTCCCAAAAATTGGGAAGTATAAGTTCCCGATTTACTGTAAAATTTTACTACAATTAATCTGTATAACACTTTTTTAGAGTTCAGATTACTAATCTCCAATGACCAATTACCAATGACTTGTGAAAATTTTAGCCAATTTGGCGTTACAGCTATAAGGGCATGGCTTTTAATAGATTTATAGGGAAATAGTTGTGTCTATTCATGTATTAATAGTTAGGAACATGAGTTAGCCACATCCTATCTCCTATTTCCCCACATCTTATTTATCCACTAGGAGTTTAAAGCCATGTCTAATATGGAAAAACCAGAAGAAAATTCCCAAGCAGTTCCCTTTTTTGCTCGCTACCTAGAAGGGCAATGGTGCGAAGAGCTATCTGAAGAGGAAATGGATGATGTTAGAGGCGGTCGCGGATTTGCGTTCACAAAGAAGTACCCCTCTGATTGGGAAGATGGTGCCGGATGCTTTACTCGGAAGTACCCCTCAGATCACGAAGAGGGTGGTGGTGGTCCAGTCATGACTAAGAAGTATCCTTCAGATCACGAAGAGGGTGGCGGTGGTCCGGTGACTGAGAAGTTCCCATCGGATCAAGAAGATGGTGGCGGTGGTCCAATTGTGACCCTGAAGTTCCCCTCTGATGTCGAAGATACTCACTAGAAGTAATATCGTGTCTGGTTGACTATAGCGTTATTTAGAACTGCTATAATACAATTAATAAAGGTCAAGAATTCGATGCAGCAGGTAATTACAGCAAAGCTGAAGTTGAACTGCACACTGGAGCAAAAGGAAAAGCTTCGTGCAGTTACTTTAGCCTATCGTGATGCCTTGAACTATACATCGAAATTGGCGTTTGACAACGGCAAACTTTCCTATGCGGCTAAGTTACAAAAGCAGGTTTACTACGACATTCGAGAACGCTTTAGGTTACCAGCCCAAATGGCATGTAACGTACCTCGACAGGTAGCTGCAATCTATAAAAATCTCTGGATGAAAGTAGAGCGTAATGCTACTCACTTAAAATCTGGCATTACCAACAAGCGTTACAAAGGGTTAGATACCCCTCCTAAATTCATAGCTCGGACTTGTACGTTTAGTTACAAGCGTGACTACTCGTTTGTTAAAGGTAAAGCTAGCCTAGTTACCTTAGAAGGTCGCATAAAAGTTGACTACTCCGGATATCAAAAACACTTAGACTTGATTCATTCAGGTGTTGCCAAAATAGGTACAGCAATAATTTGCTATGCTGAAACAACCAAGACTTACTATTTACTAGTAAGCTTAGAGTTGGAGCTACCCGATCTTAAACCTGAAGCGATCAAACGTGTTGTTGGTGTGGATGTAGGTCAGCGCTATCTAGCAGTAACTGTTGATACGAATAACACAGCTGGTTTCTTTTCTGGCAAGTCAGTAATTCATAGAGCTAATCGTTACTATAAAACGAAACAAACTCTACAGCAAAAAGGCACTCGTTCGGCTACCAGACGGTTGATAGTCCTGTCAAAACGAGAGAGACGGTTTAACGCTGATATTAATCACTGTATTGCCAAACGTGTCGTGATTTTTGGCTCATTGATTGGTCTAGAAAATATTACCCATAATCCTGATCAAATTAAGCTAATACAACTAGGCCATGAACCATCTGTAAAACTGTGTAAACCCCATATAAATAAAAGGATTTGGGAGTTTACTAAGTTACATTACTTCATTGACTATAAAGCCGTTTTGGGTGGCGCTTTAGCGATTAGAGTTGATGCTGATTTTACCTCCCAGTCATGTCCCCGTTGTGGTCACACCAGTAAAGCCAATCGACCTAATCAGGGCTTAGATTTTGATTGCATGGCTTGTGGATACAAACTACATGCTGATTTAGTCGCAGCCAAGAATATAGCACTGAGAACGCTCCTCTTGAGGCAAGACTTTGAGAGGACGGGGCGACTTTCAACCGTCCCTGATGTGTCCCAGGATGAAACCAAAACTCTAGACTGAGGGGATTGCCAAAGGCTAGCCTATCTCGGAACTTAGATTGGAGGTGGACTGTAGACACAATCCCTTTGCCAACACCAGGTGTACTCGATGAGAGTACTCGATCAGGCAGGGGTAGTTGAAATAATTACCGATACTATTTCTCCCTTTGCGTCAACTGAGCTTTTAAAACCCGCGATCAGCCCTCAGCGATTAGCTTTGGGCTGAGTGTTATCTATTTAACCGTTATTTATTCGTTATCATTTAGGTATATGAACCGATCTCGTGATATAATTGTCTTAATCACTCACAGTGGTGATTATTTCACTATTGATAGAGTCGCCGACGCCCTATCAAAACGAGGCGCTAAACCCTTTCGCTTTGATACCGATCAATTTCCCAGTAAGGTGCAACTAGCAGCCGGGATCACTAGCGAAGGACTTAGTTACCAGTTAGACTATAATGGAAACTCCATTAAAACCGAAGACGTGCAGGGGGTATGGATGCGCCGACTCTGGCATCCACAAGTCAGCCCAGATTTAGCTTCCGGCAAAAGAAGCCCCACAACGAACATGCGCAGCATGAGTGTGGGATGAATTTTGCACAGAGTCTTTTACAAAAGACCAATCGATGTGTTATACTCGCGCATAATGACTTTCAAAGCCGTTCGCGTAGCGTGGCCAAAGGCCATAAATGCTGGAAAGTTAATCAAACATTATTAAACAAAAGACCAAAAAAACAGAGCGGCAGGGCAGTCCGTTCTTAAAGCCCAGCGTCTCCTAAGCAATAGCTGGATTGGCTGGGAAGCCCACACTGAACTCAAAGAGTCAGTGTGGGAGCTGTCACATAATCTCAACCATGCTCGTTGGGTAGATAGGTTAGAACGAATCCGAGAAGCAGAAAACAAACCACGTCAACTCAGAATTGCTAATGAAGTTGGTCTGCTCGTTCCCCGCACTCTGGTCACGAATAATCCAGATCGGATGCGGGGTTTCTTCGCAGAAGTAGGAGGAAAGATGGTGGCTAAGTTGCTTACTCCTCTTTCTTACGGTATGGAAGCTTCTTCTTTTTTCCTATATACCAGCGTTGTGAAAGAAGAAGACCTCCAAGAGGCAGAAATGTTGCGCTATAGCCCCATGGTCTTCCAAGAGGAAATTCCTAAACAGCGGGAGTTGCGAATAGCATTCGTGGCGGGAAATTTATATGTAGGAGCTCTCGATGCTTATCGGTATTCTGCAACAACGATGGATTGGCGCTCTGCTAAACCAGAAGACTGTCCTTGGGAACCTGATCAATTGCCCAGTGAGGTTGCCCATGGCCTGAATGCTTTGATGGCAAGGTTAGGACTAACCTATGGCGCTATTGATATGATTGTCACCCCAGACGGTGAGTATGTCTTCCTAGAAGTTAACCCCACTGGCGAATGGGGCATGCTAGAGCGAGATTTGGGTTACCCCATTTCTGATGCGATCGCAGATGCCTTATTGTCTGAGGTTCTCAATTAAGGCAAAAGGCAAAAGGCAAGAGGCAAGAGGCAAGAGGCAAGAGGCAAGAGGCAAGAGGCAAGAGGCAAAAGGCAATAATAAAGATATTTTTAAGGCAATAATATCTCTCATTATTAAGGATATATAGTCAAAAATACTGTACCTCATAAGTGCGATCAAGGCTATAAAATATAACAAAAATACTATAAAATTTGTTTTGTTTATGTTTGTTATTACCTGTTTTAATCTAGTCAAAATTCTATATTGAATTGTGCAATATATAAATATATAATTGTTTTTATTTGAATGTAGGGGATTAATTGGGAATAATTAAATATGGAAAAATTTGATTTTTCCTTTTGGAGGAATACTTAATAATTTTATTTACCCTACTCCCTACTCCCTACTCCCTACTCCCTATTCCCTATTCCCTATTCCCTATTCCCTTTATTATTAACAATGACAGTTTTAATCATTACCCATAGCCAAGACAACGAAAGCATTCCCCTAGTGGTAAAAGCCATTGAAGAAAAAGGGGGGAAAGCCTTTCGATTTGACACTGACCGATTTCCCACGGAAGTCCAACTAGATGTCTACTACGGTAAGAATAAAGACGGTAAGAATACAGAAAGATTAATCCTGAAGTCTGAGGAAGAAAAGCTAGATTTGCAGGAGGTCTCCGCAGTTTGGTATCGGCGCATTGCCATGGGGGCAAGAATTCCCAGCACGATGGATCCGCAAATGCGGCAAGCCTCTGTACAAGAATCCCGTGTAACTATCCAAGGTATGATTGCGAGTATCGATGGCTTCCACTTGGATCGGGGCTCTGTGATTGAGCAAGCTAAGAATAAGCAGTTACAGCTAAAAGTAGCACGGGAACTCGGGATAGATACTCCTCTTAACCTGACCACCAATAATCCCGCAGCAGTGGTGGAATTTGCCAAAGAATGTGAGTCCGGTATAATTACCAAAATGCTTTCATCCTTTGCCATCTATGATCAGCAGGGAGAGGAGCAGGTAGTGTTTACCAATCCGGTCAAACCGGAGGATTTGGACAACTTGGATGGATTAAGGTTCTGTCCAATGACCTTTCAGGAACATCTCCCTAAGACCCTAGAGTTACGAACTACAATTGTCGGAAAGCAAGTGTTTACTGCTTCGATAGACTCTCAACAGTTTCCAGGTGCTCGTTACGACTGGCGGCGACGGGGCGTTGATTCTCTAAACGCTTGGCAGCCCTATCAGTTGCCCCAGGATCTGGAAGAAAAGTTGCTGAAGCTAATGGATTACTTTGGCTTAAACTATGGCGCGATTGATATTATTTTAACTCCCGATGGTCGCCATGTATTTCTTGAGGTCAATCCAGTGGGAGAATTCTTCTGGCTTGAGCTTTGCCCTGGCTTACCAATTTCCCAGGCTATTGCTGATGTTTTGCTGAACTTAGTACCACGTCGTTCTTAGCATAGCAAAGGGAGCAGGGAGTATAAAATAGGGGTAATATAGCGCTACGCGCAAGGCAATTCCTGTGTTTACAACCCAGATACAAACGCTATATATCATGCTATATATCATAGTAACATAGCTAAAATAGTTTATATTCTGGGTTTAACTTCAGGATAATCTGAGCATGAAAAAGCAATTAGTTTATCTAATTAAAATAACATCTACTAGTTTAATTACTTGCGCTTTAGGTCTAGAGATTTGGTATATTTATTTACAGTTAACCCATAGCTCTCTACCAAGTAACCTATATTATGTATTGTGGCTAGCAAGTATTGCCCTAATTTCTCATTTATTTGAAGGTGTAATCGCTGCTTTTAAAGCTGACAGTTGTGATAAAAATCCTATAACCTATGGCATTTATACTTTTTTTGTGGGGTTTGTTGGATTGTGGGAATTATTCAATCCAAGTTCAGAAAGTTCTAGTTATAAATAAACTGTTGTACTGGCTTATTCCTCGATCTCAAGCAAAAAATGATTAGTGTAACTGACCAATTAGAATTGAGCGACCCTATTTTAGCAAGAGCCATATCCACAGGGCAAACGCATCTTAAGATTATGGTGTGGATGCACCTTAGCTGCATCATCCCATCTCTTCCTAACTAGGGTGCTCTAGCGGACGCGATCGCGAATAGTGCCCTTTTTCCCCACAGGTGGTGCTCGCGCCGCTAAGCTTGAGGCCGTTACAGGTAAAGCTCGGACTATACTAAAATAGTCAATAGGTTTTAGAGAATCATGCTCCAAGAACTTGAAGCGGTATTTGATGGGACAGCTCTTCAACTGGAAGTGCCTTTAAACTTAGCTGCAGGTACAAGGGTACGGATTATTGTTGAAAGTGTTTTGTCTGATTAAGTAAGGCAACCTACAACATTCCTTCAAACTGCTCAGTGTTTAAAATTACATGGTGACCCAGATTGGTCAGATAAAATTGACCAATATTTGTATGGGGAAACTGTTTCTGAGAATGACTGAAGTTTTTTTAGATACTTATTTTGCGATCGCGTTATCTTCGGTCACCGATCATAATCATCAACGGGCTGTCAATCTTGCCAATCAAATTCAAACTAACAAAACCTGTTTGGTAATGTTGTAGTTATCAATTAGCCTTCTTATTTATTATTGAAAATTTCAGGAAATTCCCCTTTTTGGTTAAACTATGTTGCTATTCAGCAACACAGGATTTTCCCTCTTGCCTCTTGCCTCTTGCCTCTTGCCTTCTTCTTAATACTCACCTACCGTGCCCGTAATTCTGTTTCTAGTTTGCCTAAATCCTCTTTCAGGAAAACCGTAAGTTGGCCAATGAAAGCCTTACCGCTATCATTTTGAGTTATTTCTATCCAATAGCCGTATTTTTCTCCTAACAAAAGTTTGCCCTGTTCAGCTGACCACAGTGGTAGGTTTTTTCGTCGTGATAACTCTAAGATTTCTCGAGAGGGATAGGTGTATACAAACTGGGCGCTATTGTAATCTCGATAAATCTGTGGGCCATAGACAGTGCGTAGGGATTCCTCCAGGCGTTCGAGGGTTACCCCATTAACTTGGTCATGGATAGCAATGCGTTCACTGCGAATTGTACTCCGGTCTTTTGGATAAGAGATGCTACCAGGAGGCAACACCGTAGCTTGAAAGGTAAATCGTTCCCCAGCTGTATCACTTTTGCGAACTACTAAGCCATCTCCAATACCAGGCCGTAGGGTGGGGTGACCGTTAATCCATGCAGCAACCTGATCAGTCCTCTGACCAGGCAGGGCGCTAACCCGATTACCAGTTAGTGCGAATATAATGCCCAGTGATAGAAATGACCCTATTTTAATAACATTCATAGAGAGCACCTATTACCTCAGTCTTGGGTAAATATTAGCATTTTGATACTAAAGCAGAAAAACCCCGACCTCCAAAAGAAGTCAAGGTTATTTTTACTA
>NZ_JAAHIG010000313.1:0-10363 GCF_010692305.1 Moorena sp. SIO4G3
TAATTATCGAAGCCCTTGGCTGGGTAATAGCAAAGGATGGCACGATTATTCTGACGGCACAACCATTTAACGGGACTCCTGTGGAGCAGATATTGCCCAATCTTGATTGTCATTCAGGAGCAGGGAGTAGGGAGTAGGGAATAGGGAATCGGGAGTAGGGAATCGGGAGTAGGGAGTCGGGAGTCGGGAGTCGGGAACAGCTTGTAGGGTGGGCAAAAACAGTTTGGTGGTTTTGATTGGTCACTAAATGATGACTTTGCCCACCCTACTTAACTAAAAAATGCACCTCACCCAATTGAAAACTGCCATATTGGCCTAATAAAAATTAACAGCATAAACCTAAATTGTATGAAATAATCATATCAATTCGGTAGCTCATTTTTAGTAACATGAAACCTCGGGTTAACGGACTTGTGCAAGCAAGTCCCTTTGTTCTCTATTCTCTACTCGCTGCAACTACGGCATTAGGGCAAATTACTCCAGATAATACCCTGGGCAATGAAAGTTCTGTAGTAACTCCGAATGTCAATGTTAACGGTACCCTGGCAGATTTAATTGAAGGTGGGGCGATTAGAGAAAGCAATCTATTCCACAGCTTTTCGGATTTCAATGTGGCAGAAATGGGGCGAGTTTATTTTGGCTTACCAGCTGGAGTTGCCAACATACTGAGTCGGGTAACGGGAACAAATGTTTCCAATATTTTGGGGACTCTAGGCGTATTGGGTAATGCTAATTTATTTTTGATCAATCCCAAAGGTATTTTCTTCGGTCCCAATAGCCGACTAGATATCAGAGGCTCATTTTTTGGGAGTACTGCTGATAGTGTGTTGTTTGACGATGGCACAGTATTCAGTGCATTAAATCCCAATGCTAAACCGTTGTTGACCATTAATATTCCATCTGGGTTGCAATATGGTTCAAATCCAGGGAGTATTACTAATCAATCTAGTCTTTTTGTGGTACCAAATGGTCAAACCTTAGGATTAATTGGTGGTGAGGTTACTATTCCTGGTGGCGCTCTATTGGCATTGGATGGACGGATTGAGCTGGGGGGTGTTGCTCCTAATAGTTTGGTGAACCTGACCCCAACCGATACTAGTTTTGTGTTGGATTATTCATCAGTTCAAGAGTTTCAGGATATTAGTTTGTCTGAGGGTGCTTTGGTTGATACCAGTGGGGAAAGTGGTGGCAGTATCCAGGTGCAGGGAGCTAATGTGAGTTTACGCGATCGCTCTTTTGTGTTTGCGGATACCGAAGGGAGTGGCAGTGGCGGTGGCATAGTTGTTAAGGCTTCACAGTTGAGTCTTGAGGGTGGTTCTAGGATAACTGCGGATGTATTGGGCTCAGGACAGGGGGGAGATTTGACAGTGAATGCCACTGAATCTGTTCGAGTCAGTGGTGTATCCCCTAATGGTATTGTCAGCTTCTTGGCAGCCCGAGTTTTTCGAGGAGCAACAGGAAATGCGGAAGATGTAAGTATTAACACTGGAGAGTTAATTGTCTCTGATGGAGCAAAAGTTTCAGCTGACACAAGGGGTCTTGGGGACGGGGGAACCTTGAGTGTCAATGGCTCCTCGACGATTGAACTCATGGGTACGACACCCGATAGTGAGTTCAGCAGTGGCTTGTTTTCTGGAGCGAGTACAGGCTCAACAGGAAACGCGGGAGATCTAAGTATTACCACTGGAGAGTTAATTGTCTCTGATGGAGGATTTGTTTCAGCTGGCACAAGGGGTATTGGGGACGGGGGAACCTTGAGTGTCAATGCCTCCGAGACTGTTAAAGTCATTGGTACGACACCCGATGGTGAGTTTCCCAGCGGCTTGTTTTCTGGAGCTAATCAAGGCTCAACAGGAAACGCGGGAGATCTAAGTATTAACACTGGGGAGTTAATAGTCTCTGATGGATCATTTGTTTCAGCTAACACTTTCAGTAAAGGGGACGGGGGAAATTTGACTGTCAATGCCTCCTCGACGATTGAACTCATGGGTACGACACCCGATGGTGAGTCTCCCAGCGGCTTGTTTTCTGAAGCTAGTACAGGCTCAACAGGAAACGCGGGAGATCTAAGTATTAACACTGGGGAGTTAATTCTCTCTGATGGAGCATCTGTTTCAACTACCACTTTCCGTGAAGGGGACGGGGGCACCTTGAGTGTCTATGGCTCCTCTAGGATTGAACTCATTGGTAGGACAGCCGATACTCGCTTTCCCACCGGCTTGTTTGCTGGCACTCTAGCCACAGGAAATGGGGGAGATGTGATTATTACCACTGGGGAGTTAATTGTTTCTGATGGAGCACAAGTTTCAGCTGGCACTGTTGGTCTTGGGGACGGGGGAAAGTTGACTGTCAATGCATCCTCGACGATTCAACTCATGGGTACGGCAGACGAGACTCGCTTTCTCACCGGCTTGTTTGCTCTGACTTTAGCCAGAGGAAATGGGGGAGATGTGAGTATTAACACTGGGGAGTTAATTGTTTCTGATGGAGCACAAGTTTCAGCTGGCACTGTTGGTCTTGGGGACGGGGGAAATTTGACTGTCAATGCCTCTTCAAAGATTCAATTAATTGGGAGCTCAGCCGATGCTCTGTTTCCCATAATTGGTACTCCCATAATTGGTACCTCAGTCGATGATCGGATTCCCAGCGGCTTGTTGACTGAAGCTCAAGGGACAGGAAATGCAGGAGAGTTCTTGAAAATTACCACTGGGCAGTTAATTATCTCTGATGGAGCAGAAGTTAGTGCTACAAGCACTCAACCGGGTAGTTCAGCAGGCACGGTAGATATTAATGCCAACTCCATCTTCCTTGACAACAAAGGAATCATCACAGCAGAAACAGCAGGAAAAGAAGGCAATATTATCCTAGAAGCTCGTGACATCCGACTCCTCGACGAAAGCAACATTAATACTAACGCCCAGAATACTGATGGGGGAAATATAGAAATTAATACTGATACCTTAGTCGGTCTGGGAAATAGCGACATCACCGCCAATGCTCAACTTGGCCCAGGAGGTAGTGTTACCATTAATGCCCAAGGCATCTTTGGTTTAGAGTTTCGAGACCGTCCAACTCCAGACAATGATATCACTGCCACGTCTGAGCTTGGCCCATCCTTCAGTGGTGAAGTAATCCTTAACACCCCAGACGTAGACCCCACCTCAGGCTTAACCGAATTGCCAGGAAGCTTGGTAGATGCAGAAGCCATCTTGGCCAATGACCTTTGTGGCTTTGAGAATAATCGGATTGCTGGTGGGAGTTCCTTTACCATTACCGGAAAAGGGGGTTTACCAGCTAGTGCAGAGGATGCGGTGATTAATACTGACAGAACAGTGGGCTGGCTCTCTCGTCCAGGCTTACCCAGCAGCAGCAGACAAGCATTATCCCAGCCACCATTGGCCTTTGGCCACGAATCGCGTAAGGCCTTTGGCCACGAATCGCGTAAGGCCTTTGGCCACGCTACGCGAACAGTAACACAGCCTCAACCTCCCCAGGAAAAAAAAGTAATTATCGAAGCCCAAGGCTGGGTAACAGCAAAGGATGGCACGATTATTCTGACCGCGCAACCGTTTAGGGGGACTCCTGTAGAGCAGATATTGCCCAATCTTGATTGCCATTCGGGAGGAGGGAGTAGGGAGTAGGGAGTAGGGAATCGGGAATCGGGAATCGGGAGTCGGGAGTCGGGAGTCGGGAGCAGCTTGTAGGGTGGGCAAAAACAGTTTGGTGGTTTTGATTCGTCACCAAATGATTACTTTGCCCACCCTACTCTAGTTGACCTAATAAAACTTAACAGAATCGACAGGTATTTTATGAAATAATCCCAGATATCGGGAGCATTTTGATTGATAAACATGAAAGCTGTGGTTGACGGACTTCTGCAAGCAAGTCCCTTTGTTCTCTATTCTCTACTGGCTGCAACTACCGCATTAGGACAAATCACCCCAGATAATACCCTGGGGAATGAAAGTTCTGTTGTAACGCCCAATGTGAATGTTAACGGTACCCTGATAGATTTAATTGAAGGTGGGGCGATTAGAGAAAGCAATCTATTCCACAGCTTTCAAGATTTCAATGTGGCCGAGTTTGGGCGGGTTTATTTTGCGAATCCAGCTGGAGTTGCCAACATCCTGAGTCGGGTAACTGGAACAAATGTTTCCAATATTTTAGGAACTCTAGGAGTATTGGACAATGCTAATTTATTTTTGATTAATCCCAATGGTATTGTCTTTGGTGCAAATAGCAGACTAGATATCAGAGGCTCATTCTTTGGGAGTACTGCTGATAGTGTACTGTTTGACAATGGTTTTCAATTCAGCGCCACCAACCCAGATGCTCCACCTCTGTTAACGATTAAGGGGCCTCTTGGTTTGCAATATGGAGAAAACTCAGGCAGTATTAGGGCACAAGGAATTAGTGGTTTCCAGAGTTTCGTTCAAGGACTAGGGCTAAGAGTGCAACCGGGTAAAACCTTAGCTCTTGTAGGAAGCGATATTACCTTAGAAAGATTTTTTCTAGAAGCACGAGGTGGACGGATTGAACTCGGTAGTGTTGCTGGTCCAGGTATGGTAAGTTTGACACCAAAAGGGAAAGGTTGGGTTTTGGGATACGAAGGTATTGAGAACTTTCGGGATATCGAAATACTGAGGTCTTTTATCAGTAACAGCGTTCAAGAACAAAATGACCTGGCTGCCTTTGACAGTGACGGCGCAATTTCCATCCGGGGTTCACAGTTAGATATTGGTAGAACCTCTATCGTTAGAGCAACCACATTCACCTCATTGCCCGGTGGAGATATCACCATCGATGTTCGTCAGTTGACCCTTAGGGATGGAGCAAACCTATCAAGTAACGCTTTTGACGAGGGCAAGGCAGGAAACTTGACTGTGAATGCTTCTGAGTCTGTGAAAGTGATTGATGGGTTGATTCAATTTCGATTTTCTAGCAGCCTCTCTGCTTCAACTTTCGGTGCGGGAGATGGGGGAGACATTCTGATTAACACTGACTTTTTTTTGGTTCAGAATGGAGGACAAGTGAATACTAGCACTAGTGGTGGAGGAGACGCAGGAAACTTGACTATGAATGCCTCTGAAGTTCAAGTCATTGGTGGTCTGTTGCCTAGCATCTTGTCTACTCAAGCTAATCCCGGAGCAACAGGAAATGCGGGAAATTTGAAGATTACCACTGGGGAGTTAATGGTCTCTGATGGAGCAATTGTTTCAGCTGGCACTGTTGGTGAAGGAGACGGGGGAAATTTGATAGTGGATGCCACTGAATCTGTTCAACTGATGGGTACCTCAGCCGATGGTCAGTTTGTCAGCGGCTTGTTTTCTCAAACTCTAGGGACAGGAAATGGGGGAGATGTGAGTATTACCACTGGGGAGTTAATGGTCTCTGATGGAGCACAAATTTTAGCTAGCCCAATTGGTCTTGGGAACGGGGGAAATTTGACAGTGGATGCCGACGAAAAGGTTCAAGTGATTGGTACTGATGCCTCGGGTCGGTTTCCTAGCGCCTTGTCTACTCAAACTCAAGGGACAGGAAAAGCGGGAAATTTGAAGATTACCACTGGGGAGTTAATGGTCTCTGATGGAGCACAAGTTGCAGCTGGCACTTTTAGTGAAGGGGAAGGGGGAGAGTTGATTGTGGATACCTCCTCTACAGTTCAAGTGATTGGCACCTCAGCCGATGGTCGGATTGTCAGCGGCTTGTTTTCTCAAACTGAAGGCACAGGAAAAGCCAGAGATGTGAAGATTACCACTGGGGAGTTAATAGTTTCTGATGGCGCAGCTGTTTCAGCTAGCACTTTTGGTATTGGGAACGGGGGAAATTTGACAGTGGATGCCGACGAAAAGGTTCAAGTGATTGGTACCTCAGCCTCGGGTGGGTTTGTCAGCGGCTTGTCTACTCAAGGTAATCCCGGAGCAACAGGAAATGCGGGAGATTTAAATATTACCACTGGGAAGTTAATTGTCTCTGATGGAGCAAGAGTTTCAGCTAGCACTTTTGGTCTTGGGAACGCGGGGAACTTGAGTTTCAATACCTCCTCTACTGTTCAACTCATTGGGAATTTTACCTCAGCCTCGGGTCGGTTTAATCGGGGAATAACACCAGATGCAGGAAATTTGTTGGAAATTACCACTGGGCAGTTAATTGTCTCTGATGGAGCGGTTAGTACTAGAAGTTTTCAACAGGAGAATTCAGCAGGAGAGGTAAAGATTAATGCCAACTCGATCTTCCTTAACAACGATGCAATCATCGCAGCAGAAACAGCAGGGGGAGACAAAGGCAATATTACTCTATTTTCCCGTAACATCCGACTGCTTAAGGAAAGCAAAATTACCACTAACGCCCAGAATGCAACTGGGGGAAATATAGAAATTGATACTGACACCTTACTCGGTCTGGGAAATAGCGACATCACCGCCAATGCTCAAGAAGGCCCAGGAGGTCGTGTTGAGATTAATGCCCAAGGCATCTTTGGTTTAGAATTTCGCGACCGTGAAACTCCAGACAATGACATCACCGCCACCTCCACCCTTGGCCCATCTTTCAGCGGTGAAGTAATCCTTAACACCCCAGACGTAGACCCCACCTCAGGCTTAACCGAATTGCCAGGAAGCCCGGTAGATGCAGAAGCCATCTTGGCCAATGACCTTTGTGGCTTTGAGAATAATCGGATTGCTGGCGGGAGTTCCTTTTTCATTACCGGTAAAGGGGGTTTACCAGCTAGTGCAGACGATGCGGTGATTAATACTGACAGAACAGTGGGCTGGCTCTCTCGTCCAGGCTTACCCAGCAGTAGTAGACAACGATTACAGCAGCAACCATTAGTAACACAGCCTCAACCTCCCCAGGAAAAAAAAGTGATTATCGAAGCCCTTGGCTGGGTAACAGCAAAGGATGGCACGATTATTCTGACCGCGCAACCGTTTCGGGGTACTCCTGTTGAGCAGATATTGCCCAATCTTGATTGCCATTCGGGAAGAGGGAGTAGGGAGTAGGGAGTAGGGAGATAGGGAGATAGGGAGATGGGGAGATGGGGAGATGGGGAGGTGGGGGGAACCCCCGCAGGTCGGCGCTGCATCGCTACTTACCCTAATAAAACTTAACAGAATCGACAGGTATTTTATGAAATAATCCCAGAGATCGGGAGCATTTTGATTGATTAACATGAAAGCTGTGGTTGACGGACTTCTGCAAGCAAGTCCCTTTGTTATCTATTCTCTACTGGCTGCAACTACCGCATTAGGGCAAATCACCCCAGATAATTCCCTCGGGAATGAAAGTTCTGTTGTAACGCCCAATGTCAATGTTAGAGGTGCCCTGGCTGATTTGATAGAAGGTGGGGCGATTAGAGAAAGCAATCTATTCCACAGCTTTTCTGATTTCAATGTGGCCGAGTTTGGGGCAGTTTATTTTGCGAATCCAACGGGAATTGAGAACATCCTGAGTCGGGTAACTGGAGGTAATGTTTCCAATATTTTAGGAACTCTAGGAGTATTGGGCAATGCTAATTTATTTTTGATAAATCCCAACGGTATTGTCTTTGGTTCTAATAGCAGCCTAGATCTAGGAGGGTCATTTTTTGGGAGTACTGCTGATAGTGTCTTGTTTGACGATGGCACAGTCTTCAGCGCTAAAAATCCCAATGAAACACCGTTGTTGACGATTAATATACCCTCTGGGTTGCAATATGGTTCAAATCCAGGGAGTATTACTAATCAGTCTAGTCTGTTTCTGGTACCAAATGGTAAAACCTTAGGGCTGATTGGTGGTGAGGTTACTATTCCTGGTGGTAACTTAAGAGCAACCGATGGACGGATTGAGCTGGGGAGTGTTGGTTCTAATAATGTGGTGAAGCTGACCCCAACCGATACTAGTTTTGTGTTGGATTATTCATCAGTTCAACAGTTTCAGGATATTAGTTTGTCCGAAGGTGCTGTTGTTGAGACCAGTGGGAAAGGTGGTGGCAGTATCCAGGTGCAGGGGGCTAATGTGAGTTTACGCGATCGCTCTGGTATATTAGCGAATACTGAAGGGAGTGGAAGTGGCGGTGGGATAGTTGTTGAGGCTTCTCAGCTCAGCCTTGAGGGTGGTTCTAGGATAACTACGGATGTATCCGGCTCAGGACAGGGGGGAGATTTGACAGTTAATGCCATTGAATCTGTTCGAGTAACTGAATCTGTTCGAGTAATTAGTGTATCGCCTGATCCTATTCCCAGCGCTTTAGCAGCCCGAGTTTTTCGAGGAGCAACAGGAAATTCTGGTGGAAATATCAACATCCAGGCTAGTTCTCTTGTTCTAGATAATGGTGGCAGAATAAATGCTAACACTTCTGGAAAAGGAAATGGAGGTATTATCAATATCTCTGTAAGCGGTCAAGTGTTGTTGCAAAGTGGAGGCGATTTGAGCGGGATATTAAGCAACGTGGAAAGTGGTGCCGAAGGTAATACTGGAGGAATTAACATCACCACCGGTTCGCTTGTTGTTGAAAATGCCGGTCAAATACAATCGATTGTATGGGGTCAAGGCAATTCAGGAAAAATAACAATTAGAGCCAAAGATACTGTTTCCTTTGATGGCAGGGTAAATAATGATATATTTCCTAGTGGCGCTTTCAGTAATGTATTTTCTGGAGCTATAGGAAACAGTGGTGGAATCGATATTATGATCGAACAAGGATCTCTTTTGATAACTAATCGTGCTCAACTGAGTGCCTTCACTTCTGGTAGAGGAAACTCAGGAAATATCTCTATAGACGCACAAGACCAGGTTTTCTTATCAAACTCCATCATTATCAGCGAGATAAATGAAAAAGCAGATGAAGTTACGGGTGATAGAAAAGCAGGTGATATAACAATCAAGACAGGTTCTCTAGTGCTTCAAGATGCCTCGGCACTGCTGGCTGATACAGAAGCCCAAGGGAATGGTGGTAAGATCACCATTGAGGCTCGTGACAATGTGATTCTTGAAGGTATAGGTCCGAGTGCATTAGCCAACGACCCTAAGTTAGTTTCCAGTGAAATTACCAGTACAATAGATAAGCCTGAAAAAGCTGTGGGGAATGGAGGAGATATTAATATCTCTACAAAATTGCTTTCTTTAACGGATGGTGCTTTTATTCGTAACGATAACTTTAATCAAGGCAATGCAGGTAACATTAATATAACTACAGAAAACCTTTCCCTGACCGATGGTGCGTTCCTGAGTGTCAGAAACCGTGGACAAGGCAATCCAGGCAACTTGGTGATTAAAGCTGACTCTATCCTCCTTGACAACGAGGGAATGATCTCAGCAGAAACTGTAGGAGGAGACAAAGGCAATATTACTTTATCTTCCGGTGACATCCGACTCCTCAACGAAAGCAAAATTACCACCAATGCTAGGAATACCACTGGGGGAAATATAGAAATTAATACTGACATCTTACTCGGTCTGGGAAATAGCGACATCACCGCCAATGCTCTAGAAGGTGAAGGAGGTCGTGTTGAGATTAATGCCCAAGGCATCTTTGGTTTAGAGTTTCGAGACCGTGAAACTCCAGACAATGACATCACCGCCACCTCCACCCTTGGCCCATCCTTCAGCGGTGAAGTAATCCTTAACACCCCAGAGGTAGACCCCACCTCAGGCTTAACCGAATTGCCAGGAAGCCCGGTAGATGCAGAAGCCATCCTGGCCAATGACCTTTGTGGCTTTGAGAATAATCGGATTGCTGGCGGGAGTTCCTTTTTCATTACTGGTAAAGGGGGTTTACCAGCTAGTGCAGACGATTCGATGATTAATACCGACAGAACAGTGGGCTGGCTCTCTCGTCCAGGCTTACCCAGCAGTAGTAGACAACGATTACAGCAGCAACAATCACTGACAAAGCCTAAACCTCCCCAGGAAAAAAAAGTGATTATCGAAGCCCTTGGCTGGGTAACAGCAAAGGATGGCACGATTATTCTGACCGCGCAACCGTTTCGGGGTACTCCTGTTGAGCAGATATTGCCCAATCTTGATTGCCATTCGGGAAGAGGGAGTAGGGAGTAGGGAGTAGGGAGTAGGGAGATAGGGAGATGGGGAGATGGGGAGATGGGGAGATGGGGAGATGGAGAGATGGAGAGATGGGGAGATGGGGAGATGGGGAGTAAGATCAGTTTTCCCGATTCCCTCTTGCCGATTCCCGATTCCCCTCCTGGGAGGGGTTAGGGGTGGGTTCCGATTCCCGATTCCCGATTCCCGATTCCCGATTCCCCTCCTGGGAGCAGGGCTAATTCATTGTGATGAGAGAAAATTAGGGTAGTCAGGAACTAGTGTAAACTATCAAAGTGAACTCAATATGGAACTCTCCTTCCTCTCCCTGATGAAAACTAATCTC
>NZ_JAAHIG010000314.1:0-10352 GCF_010692305.1 Moorena sp. SIO4G3
AACTAAAAGACCGCATCCACTCTTGTCCTCATTGTGGTTATGTAGCTGACAGAGATGTAAATGCGGCGATCAATATATTGAATTTGGCGGTGGGGCATCCCGTCACAAGTAAAGCTTACCGAGTAACCGAAGGGATACCTGGTGTTGGTAAGAAGCCCACACTGTAATCTTTGATGAGCGTGTGGGAGTATGTCACAATCAAATGACCTTAAACCTAGAAAGTAAGGGTGATTCACATTGAATTGTAGCTGCTCGTACCGCTTCAGATGTGATTACCGATTTCAGTGATGGCGTGGATCTGATTGGGTGATCCATTAGAAATGCTATATAATTTGTAGGGTGCGTTATTAACAGACCCTAAAGGTAGACTTGCTGCGTAAGTTCTGTATTTATTAACAAAGCGACAAACTTATGTACTCCTCACCCCCAGTACCTCTCCCAAAGTTCGGATAGGGCAGGAGGTTCTAAAGATATGTCTTAGAGGAAGACTAGCATGAAATTTTCCAAATCAACTTTCGACCCAACTAATCCTTTCGATCCAGGAGTACCCGGATTTGTTGGTTCCGATGGACCAGGTAAAGTTACAGAAAAAAACTTTGTCAATCCAATTTTTGTGGGCTTTGCTACAGGGGTAGAGGATTATTCGCCTGCTCCAGGAGTGATTGCCGATTTTTCAGATCCAAATAAAGCTTTAGGAGAAGTTACTGCTAAATTTGATGACGTAGTTTCTTTAGGCGAACTTTCCCAGGAGCAAATTGATGATGGAGTCACACCAGGTCAGATAACACTAACCTTCGATGTTCCAATTGGTAATGGAAAGGGAGCTGACTTTGTTGTATTTGAAAACGGCTTCGATTTTGGTGGAGGAACTTTTGCTGAATTAGCTTATGTCGAAGTTTCTACTGACGGAAGTAATTTTGCTCGCTTTCCTAGTATTTCCCTAACGTCCGAACCAGTAGATTCGTTTGGAGTCGTAGACTCAACAGAAATTTTTAATCTAGCAGGCAAGCATGTCAATAATGCTTTTGTAGACAATACTACAGGCGAAGTGAGTGGTGATTCGTTTGGCACTCCTTTCGATCTAGAAGATTTAAGTAAAGATTCTTTAGTAAAGAGTGGTTTGTTGGATCTTAACGAGATTAACTTCGTCCGGCTGGTAGATATTCCAGGCAGTGGTGCTTTTCTCGATGCAAAGGGGAATCCTATTTTTGACCCTTTTCCACAATCACCAGGAGGAGGAGGTTTCGATTTAGATGCAATTGGAGTTATTAATGAAGCTGATGATGATCAAACCTTAATTGGCGGCAATGGTTCAGACAATTTAGTTGGTGGTACTGGAGACGACTTGCTCAAAGGTGCTAATGGTCGAGATACTCTTTCTGGTTTTGGAGGAAATGACACCTTAATTGGGGGAAATGGTCAAGATGGTTTAATTGGTGGTGCTGGAAACGACTTGCTCAAAGGTGGTAATGGTCAAGACAGTTTAATCGGTGGTGCTGGAGACGACTCCCTTAAAGGTGGTAATGGTCAAGACAGTTTAATCGGTGGTGCTGGAGACGACTCCCTTAAAGGTGGTAATGGTCAAGACAGTTTAATCGGTGGTGCTGGAGACGACTCCCTTAAAGGTGGTAATGGTCGAGACAGATTAATTGGTGGTGCTGGAGACGACTTGCTCAAAGGTGGTAATGGTAAAGATACTTTTGTTATTGCAGCCGGAGAAGGCACAGATACAATTGAAGATTTTCGTAATGATGTGATTGAGTTGTTTGGGGGCATAAGTTTTAACGACCTCACCTTCTCTGGCAATGATATTTTCTTCGGTGATGAAGTGTTGGCAACCCTCAGAGGAATTGATACTAGTACTTTGACTGAGTCAGACTTCACGACGAGTCAGAATGTGACATTGCCAAATCCCGCTCCAGGTTCTTTCTCTACAACTTTTGATTTTCTTCCTGACAATAGGTTAGTTACTTTTAATGGTCTTGAAGTACAAGTACAGAGTCAACCAGGTTCTTCGGACTTTAATCTTCTAGGAACTTTGCCACCAGAGTTTGAAGGTGCTACCCCAGCTTTTATTATTACTGAGCCGACCGCCGACTTTTTTGTTCTGAGTACAGGTGCAAATGGCGACATCTTTACCTTACCAATAACAGGTGGCGAGGCAGAGCTAATAGCCGATATTCCTTTAAACTTTTCAGCTAGCTTCCGCTCTGAACAATCGGATCAGCTTTTCATCAATCGGGGGACTCAGCCTCAAGGCGCTTTTTCTGGTTCCCAAGTAGAACAACTGTCGCTATCAACAGGTGATATCCAGACTATCGTTGAAGATATTCCTGGTGCTTCTGCTGGAGTAGGATTTGATAGTTTTGGCAACCTTTATACAGGAATTGGTCTAGATCCAGATGGAGAGAGGACTGGAGAAATTCGACGCTTTTTAAGCGATGATGTAGATGAGTCAATTCAAACTGGAATTCCTCTTGACTTTGATGACGATGGTGAGTTCGTAGCTCAAGTGCTAAGTGCTACCGGGCTTGTTTTTGACGAAGAAGGCGATCTTTGGGTAGCTGGTGGAAACTTGAGTGGAAATGGTCAGCAAGGGTTTATTGCTGAAGTTAATCCACAGACAGGTGAGATAATTCGCCGCATAGATCCAACCGACGGAGACCCAGATAGCGGACCCCAGAACTTTTTCCAGATTGGAATCAGTCACCCTTTCTCTTGCACGATAGGAGCTACAGATTTCTTCGATTCTAGCAATACGTTTTTTGAAATCGATGCTTGTCAAACTTTACCATCAAACGGTCATGATTTATTTGATATGTAATCTCGTTTAACCTTAGTTCGACGAATTATATTTCAGGTAAAAAATATTGGTTTAAGGTGAATTTATAAACTGACTTTTTACGGCTTCCATTAAAACCTAACCAAGTAAGGGTTTCAGTCCCAAGTCTTATTCTAAATAAACTGGACTTAATGATAATGATTAACGGTAGAATAAGACTTAGGGGATTCAAAAATTTAGCGCGCCAAATTTGAGGAAGTCAATCGAAATCAGGTGAATCAGGAATCAATTGACTCCAAGGAAAATTACTTTGACCGCAGCCACCCGCTGGCGGATTACTGGGATCAGCGGGTGGGTGTGAAGCAGCATCTTCTTCAGTTAGAGCATCAAACACTTCCTGACAGTACCAGAGGTTACCCTCGTAAGATACCCAGTTAAATTGACTAAACAAATTGGGATTATATTCATTGTTGGGACCGTTCTGTGCAATTATTACCTCCTTGGGGTTATCTACGCTACAGTAGTCAAAAATCAAGTCTGAGGAGGGGTTATTACCGATGCTCCACTGATTAGCAGTGATATTGTGATGACCACCATAATTATCAACATATTCAGCAGCAATGGTAGGCGCGACAGTACCTCCGCTGCATCTTGTGGAGTCAGTGACAGTGTTTTCAGCTTTGGCTACAACAGTAGTATCACCTTCTATCTTGTACGCTACAAATGACTTGGCTGTGTTTCCCCCATAAGCTGCCAAGGGCATTAGAAAGGAAAAAGCAGCTATTAAACACAAACTAAGAATTTTTTGCCGCAAGACTTTGACCATACTTCTCTTAAACCTCCTATACTGATAATTCAACGATAGTGCCTGTTAACTTCAAAATATATTAGCATAAGATCGGGATATTCCGTACCTGTTATAGGGTTTTTATCTAGGTTGTAAATACAGTAATTGCCGAAAAATGCTTGCACATAATAAGCAAAAGCCAATAGGGACAGGAGCTCCGGAGTTTTATTAGACAATAAAAAAAAATATACAGGTTTACATCTCAAATACAAACGCTATATGCTAAGGGGAGCAGGTCTTGCGTTGCAGAACAAATGAACTATTTACCATCAGAGCAAGCTTAAACCCATGAGGGGGCTAAAGATTTAGTACAAATGTTCTGCATAAGTGACATGCTCCCTATGCTAAGTTGTTTTTCTATGATGTCCAAAACTAGTACTATGCCAAATTTTTGGACATTATTTCCAGTTAGTTTATAATTTTGAGGTATAAAATAAAGTTCTAGCTATCTTTGGAGTCGTTTTCAATAACTGTTTGGCATAGTAAGTGCGGAAGAGTCGGAATCTTTGACAGGAATATTTAACCGCTGGGTTTCAAGCTCTGGCCAGAAATTAAGTCCTATCCCTCCTCTATCCTAAGCTCAGGATGGAGGAGTTTTAATTTTTCGGTTAACGGATAATCCCCTTAAGTGAGGCCATGATCTGATCAGCTCAAAAAAAAAGGTACCCTCAAGGGTACTGTGAAGCCAGAGTTAGATCTGACATTCTATAAATATGTTGATTGAAATCAATTACAGCAAGAGGTAAAACCCATGCCTTACAAATACTATAACCCCTGTGTGTTCCAAGTACCGATCAAATTAGAAGTACCCATTGTTCTCGACATCGCTGTCGCTGCTAAGCGTAAGTGCTTTGACAAATATGAGGAGATGGAGCTCATTGAGGCCGAAGGTAGCGAAACTACTGAGTCACCCGAACCCGTTGGCACTTAGTACCTTCAGGCATCTTTGAAAGGAATCTTTAACGGCTGGCTTTGAATTAGTTCATAGTAATTAATTCCTGCAATACCCCTAGGCTGATCAAGCCAGGGGATTTTTTTTGCCAGTCTCCTGCATGCTTTTAGGGAGCAGGGACTTCGGAGCAGGGAGAAGAGTGTGGGGAGATAGGGAAGTGTGGGAAGATAGCGGAGAAGTCCTCTTAGATTAAGTTGGTATCTTTAAATAGGTTGTCTTGATGCAGTCGTTGATAAAGGAAACCGCCCCTACTCCCCATCTCCCCATCTCCCCATCTCCCTACTCCCTACTCCCTACTCCCTACTCCCCATCTCCCCTACTCCCCATCTCCCCATCTCCCCTACTCCCCATCTCCCCTACTCCCCTACTCCCCTACTCCCCTACTCCCCATCTCCCCATCTCCCCATCTCCCTACTCCCTACTCCCTACTCCCTACTCCCTATTCCCTATTCCCTATTCCCTATTCCCTATTCCCCGCCCACAAAACCACCATAGACCAGTTTCTCAACTGTCTGTACTAGCAAGGGTGTTAACTATGGAAAAATAAGGTTTTATCGATGTCAGCGTTAGGACTACTGATTAAGTGGCACTGTCTCCAATCACTCCAACTGTTATTTCTATTTTACTAGTAAATAAGAAACATTGATGATTGGAGAAAACAAATGAAAAAAGCAATCTTATTACTAGCTACAGCTGCTGCAGTTACCGTTCCTACAACTGAGGCTTTTGCTCAGCATACTTTTCCTAGTGAGCGTTCCCACTGTCGAGCCACCCTAACTGCTACCAACCCCAATTCTCGGATCACCTTACGTTCTGGAGCAGGAACTAATTATAGAAGCTTGGGTTATGGTTTAGTGGGTGATAATGTCTACGTTCTGACAGCAACTCCTCCAGAACCAGATTACAAAATAGACAGCTTTGGTTATGGTTGGCACAGAGTAGGTTTTCCAGTAAGTGGTGCCAAAGGATGGATTCGCGACGATTTACTCAATATCGAATGTGCTCCCATTAATGATTAAGTAGGTGGAGCGGCAAAAACTAAAGGATAGCATTGATCAAAATGCTATCCTTAAAATAAATTAATCTTAATCATCCTTAACAGAAAAGGTACCCTCAAGGGTACTGTGAAGCCAGGGAATTATTTGACATTATATAAATGTGTTGATTAAAATTAATTGCACCAAGAGGTAAAACCCATGGGTTACAAATACCATAATCCCTGTGTGTTCCAAGTTCCGATCAAATTAGAAGTGCCCATTGTTCTCGATCTAGCTGTAGGTGCTAAGCGTCAGTGCTTTACTAAATATGAGGAAATGGAGATCGAAGAGAACGGAGGGGCTACTGAGCCAGCCGAACCGTCTGCCACTTTTTATCCTTAGGAATCTTTGAAATTATTTTTTTACGGCTGGCTTTAAAATTATAGGCATAAATTAAGTAATATCTCTCCTCTCTATCCTCCTTCCTGAGCTCAGGAGGGAGGAGTTTTATTGTAGACCTTAAGCGATAATCACCCCTAAGTTATGGGAGACTATCATCAGTTTAAAAAAGGTACCCTCAAGGGTACTGTCAAGCCAGGGTTAGATTTGACATTATATAAATGTGTTGATTGAAATTAATTACAGCAAGAGGTAAAATCCATGCCTTACAAATACGATAAACCCTGTGTGTTCCAAGTACCGATCAAATTAGAAGTACCCATTGTGCTTGACCTAGCTGTAGCGGCTAAGCGTAAGTGCTTTACTAAGTATGAGGAAATGGAGATCGAAGAGAACGGATCGGGTACTGAGTCTCCTGAACCAGTTGCCACTTAGTATCTTTAGTAATCTTTGACGGCTAGCTTTTAAAATCTGGACATAAATTAAGTCCTATCTCTCCTCTATATCCTCCATTCTGACCTCAGGATGGAGGAGTTTTATTTTTGACATTAACCGATAATAACACCCACCAATACCGAACCAGATAAAAATCGTAGGGTGGGCATTGCTCAGGAAGATTAAAATTAGTGAGCCTATAAATGAAATGGGCAATGCCCACCAATACCGAGGCTAAGTTATGCCATCTTATTATCAGTTTAAAAAAGGTACCCTCAAGGGTACTGTCAAGCCAGGGGATTATTTGACATTATATAAATGTGTTGATTGAAATTAATTACAGCAAGAGGTAAAACCCATGCCTTACAAATACGATAAACCCTGTGTGTTCCAAGTACCGATCAAATTAGAAGTACCCATTGTGCTTGACCTAGCTGTAGCGGCTAAGCGTAAGTGCTTTACTAAGTATGAGGAAATGGAGATCGAAGAGAACGGATCGGCTCCTGAGCCAGCTGAACCAGTTGCCACTTAGTCTCTTTAGTAACTTTTGACGGCTGACTTTTAAATTCTGGGCATAAATTAAGTCCTATATTTCCTCTTTATCCTCCATTCTTAGCTCAGGATGGAGGAGTTTTATTTTTGACATTAACCGATAATAACACCCACCAATACCGAACCAGATAAAAATCGTAGGGTGGGCATTGCTCAGGAAGATTAAAATTAGTGAGCCTATAAATTAAATGAGCAATGCCCAGCCATACCGATGGTAAGTTATGGGATACTATCATCAGTTTAAAAAAGGTACCCTCAAGGGTACTGTCAAGCCAGAGCTAGATTTGACATTATATAAATGTGTTGATTGAAATTAATTACAGCAAGAGGTAAAACCCATGCCTTACAAATACGATAAACCCTGTGTGTTCCAAGTTCCGATCAAATTAGAAGTACCCATTGTGCTCGACCTAGCTGTAGCGGCTAAGCGTAAGTGCTTTACTAAGTATGAGGAAATGGAGATCGAAGAGAACGGATCGGCTCCTGAGCCAGCTGAACCAGTTGCCACTTAGTCTCTTTAGTAACTTTTGACGGCTGGCTTTTAAAATATGGGCATAAATTAAGTCCTATATTTCCTCTTTATCCTCCATTCTGAGCTCAGGATGGAGGACTTGTTATTTATTGGATAATTACAGCCCCGTAGGGTGGGTTAGGCGGCGAGTATTTTAAAAGCTCACCTTTCCACAGATCTGTCCGCCGTAACCCACCAATAGTCAGCGACTTAAGCCGTGATTAGATTGACTTGATCAAGAGTAAATTATCCCGTAATATCATCAGTTTAAAAAAGGTACCCTCAAGGGTACTGTCAAGCCAGAGTTAGATTTGACATTATATAAATGTGTTGATTGAAATTAATTACAGCAAGAGGTAAAACCCATGCCTTACAAATACCATAACCCCTGTGTGTTCCAAGTTCCGATCAAATTAGAAGTACCCATTGTGCTCGACCTAGCTGTAGCGGCTAAGCGTAAGTGCTTTACTAAGTATGAGGAAATGGAGATCGAAGACAACGGAGCGGCTACTGAGTCTCCCGAACCAGTTACCACTTAATCTCTTTAGTTACTTTTGACGGCTGGCTTTTAAATTCTGGGCATAAATTAAGTCCTATATTTCCTCTTTATCCTCCATTCTGAGCTCAGGATGGAGGACTTGTTATTTATTGGATAATTACAGCCCCGTAGGGTGGGTTAGGCGGCGAGTATTTTAAAAGCTCACCTTTCCACAGATCTGTCCGCCGTAACCCACCAATAGTCAGGGACTTAAGCCGTGATTAGATTGACTTGATCAAGAGTAAATTATCCCGTAATATCATCAGTTTAAAAAAGGTACCCTCAAGGGTACTGCCAAGGCAGAGCTAGATTTGACATTATATAAATGTGTTGATTGAAATTAATTACAGCAAGAGGTAAAACCCATGCCTTACAAATACGATAAACCCTGTGTGTTCCAAGTTCCGATCAAATTAGAAGTACCCATTGTGCTCGACCTAGCTGTCGCTGCTAAGCGTAAGTGCTTTACTAAGTATGAGGAAATGGAGATCGAAGAGAACGGATCGGGTACTGAGTCAGCTGAACCAGTTACCACTTAATCTCTTTAGCAATCTCTGACAATAATCTTTGACGGCTGGCTTTAAATTATGGGCATAAAGTAAGTCCTATATCTGCTCTTTATCCTCCATTCTGACCTCAGGATGGAGGAGTTTTTATTTATTGGTTTATCGTAAGCATTCAGGGGTCAGGGGTCAGGGGTCAGGGGTCAGGGGTCAGGGGTCAGCTTCTTTTATTAAAAAGCTGTTTCCGTAGCTTGGCCAATAGCTGATAGCTGATACGCGACACGCTGATACGCGACACGCTGATAGCTGAATGCTTACGGTTCATCGATAATTACGCCCACCAATACTGAACCAGATAAAAATCGTAGGGTGGGCATTGCTCAGGAAGATTAAAATTAGTGAGCCTATAAATGAAATGGGCAATGCCCACCAATACCGAGGCTAAGTTATGGGATACTATCATCAGTTTCTAAAAGGTACCCTCAAGGGTACTGTCAAGCCAGAGTTAGATTTGACATTATATAAATGTGTTGATTGAAATTAATTACAGCAAGAGGTAAAACCCATGCCTTACAAATACCATAACCCCTGTGTGTTCCAAGTTCCCATCAAATTAGAAGTACCCATTGTGCTTGACCTAGCTGTCGCTGCTAAGCGTAAGTGCTTTACTAAGTATGAAGAAATGGAGATCGAAGAGAACGGAGCGGCTACTGAGTCTCCCGAACCAGTTACCACTTAATCTCTGACAATGATCTTTGACGGCTGGCTTTAAATTAGTTCATAGAAATTAGTTCCTCGAATCCCCCTAGACTTATCAAGTCAGGGGGATTTTCTTAATCAGTATTCTGCTAAGGTTACCTAAAAGGTACCCTTAAGGGTACCGCAACCTGTTAGTAAATTATGAGACCATTGGGAGAGATTAACACTACCTGCAAAACTACCTGATGGAGGGCAAATCATGCCTGACGAAAATATCCACGAATCCGCTTACAACTGTGAGTTTGAGATTCCGATCAATTTTTTAGTTCCCTTCTCATTCAAGCCCACATTTGCTCCACAAAAGTGTACCTTCCAACTTTGCAATCACCCTGGTGCTAGTGCCAGTCCACCACCCTATGGCTTGCGTCTTGATGGACTGCTCACTGGTAATCCCAGAGATATCTATACCTTTGATTTTGAGTACGAGGGCGCAGAGGTATTCCTCGACTACACCAGCACAGGTGAGATCCGCATCTACGGAAAAGCCTTTGGTGGACAAAAACAAGGGAAAAATTACAAAAAAGGGACAACTGACTACTGGGATATCGACTTTAGCTACAAGGTTGTGGGACATCAAGACAACGATGCCTATGTCACGGAGAAAGCCTATGGCAAGTACAACATTGGCATGGGTAAGGGGACAATCAAGTCTAAGAAGTTCAAGTCCTTTGATTTAGTAGACTACTTCGGTAAACATGAATACTCCTTCCGGTTTGGTGATGATACGGAGCACCGGGGCTATAAAGGTATCTCTGGCTGGGGCTGGCTGAATCATAGTGGTGCCAAAGATGGTATCTATGAGCACCTAGATGACTCTGACTGGCTATTCGTTGCTAAAATTCCTAAACTATCCATGGCTAAATGGAAGATGATCTGCTGGAGTGGCTTAGCCAGTGCAGTCTGGTCTGAGGATGATCATAAGAAGTCCGATTATTAGCGATTAGTTATAGCGCCGCGCCCAGTGTGGGGAGATGGGGAGATGGGGAGATGGGGAGATGGGGAGATGGGGAGATGGGGAGATGAAGAGATGGGGAGATGGGGAGATGGGGAGAGGGGGAGATGGGGAGATGGGGAGATGGGGAGAGGGGGAGAGGGGG
>NZ_JAAHIG010000315.1:0-10315 GCF_010692305.1 Moorena sp. SIO4G3
TGTCAGATTTTAATGACTAAATTGGCGGATTTTTCGGGAAATTTTAGTTTATTTCCCTATCCCCCTATCCCCCTATCCCCCTATCTCCAATAATCGTTAACTTATTAAAGTTTGAAACAGCCCTACCCTTAAAAAGGGGGACTTTGAGGTTGATAAGTGTACCTCGTAAATCCAATAAACGCTATAAAAATTATTTTAATTAGTGAAAATAATTAGTAAATTAGTAAATTAATAAAAACTATAATATGGAAATTCAATCTAATTCAAACCTAAGTGATTCAAACTTAAATAAAATACCTTCTGGAGAAACCTGGAACTATGAAGCGACGGTGGCTAAAGTTGAAACTATTATTAGGCAAATAGAAACGGGAGAACTAGAACTAGCAGAGGTGTTTGATCAGTTCTCTGCTGCTGTCGAATATCTCCATCAATGTGAATATTTTCTGGATCAGCGACAGCAACAGATGGATTTGTTGATTGAGACGCTGACTAATGATTCTGATTTTTAATAGTAATAAGCCTGTCAGCTATCAGCGGTCAGCTGTCAGCTTTTGAATAAAAGAGGTAAGCATTCTTTAGGTCACAGGCTAGAAGCCTGTGCCACAAACTAGAAGCCTGTGCCACAAATTAGAAGCCTGTTCCACAAACTAGAAGCCTGTGCCACAAAGCTGACCGCTAACATCAGCCCATCCCTTGAATACCAACATGTCCACCAAAGGCATACCAATCTTCACTAAAGCCCTTGAATTCCAGATCTTTGAGGCTAAATTTTACGTGATTCTCCTCCACCGTAAACTTAACCGTATTATCAGCATTAGCTTGATCTGTAACAATCACCAATTCAGTGCCTGCTGGAATTTCTTGCTTTGATGCTTCATTCAACATACTAGATTGAACAGGAGCTCGCTTAATTACCGTATCTTGATTAAAGAAAAGGTTAAGTAAAACAGGTTTATTGAGTAACGTATTCTGATAAATAGGAATGTTGAAAGCAGTCTTATCCTCTTGTTTAGACACTACATTACTAACCGTTTCTACCGGTTGAATACTATCCATCATAATTGCTACATGGTCCTCAAAGGCATACCAATCACCACTGAACCCCTTAAACGCAATATCTTTTAAACCCAGTTTAAGGTGATTGCCAGATTCCTGACCATAATAGCGAAGTACTAATATAGTACCTGCTGGGATCATCTCACGTTTATTATCAGGCAATTGCGACGATTGAATCGGCTCTTGCTTGAGATAGCTATCTTGCTTAAACAGAAGTCTTAATACATTTGCCATGACAATATACCGGTTTTTAATTGGGTGATTTACTTTGGTTCTGGGTTTTAGGGAGCAGGGAACAGGGAATAGGGAACAGCGGATCTGGGAGCAGGGAGCAGGGAGCAGGCAAGAGGCAAGAGGCAAGAGGCAAGAGGCAAGAGGGAAAAAATTCTGTTTACATCATAGGTATGAGAAGCGCTATATAAATAAATTATCAATGATTAAGACCGACTAACCTCCAACCAACTAACCTTGGCCTTTGGCCACGCGCTTCGCAGCAAAGCGGGACGAAGTCCATCGCGTTCAACCTGCAACCTTCAACCTTGGCCTTTGGCCACGCGCTTCGCAGCAAAGCGGGACGAAGTCCATCGCGTTCAACCTTCAACCTTGGCCTTTGGCCACGCGATCGCGTTCAACCTTCAACCTCTAACCTTCAACCTCCAACCTTCAACCGACTAACCTTCAACCCTTAAGTCAACTAATACTGCCCCGTTTACGAGCCTCTTTATAGGATATTCCCACATTCTTGACACCTGCCCGAATCATTTGTTGTTCAAGCAAGGCAAAGAAGCGATTCCGGTCACCGGCCTTTATCACTGCCTGATTATGAGCTTCAGACACAGCAATGGGATAACCATAGCCTTTATAGACCTGCCCCAGCATTAAACTCAACGCTTGATTCAGCAATGCGGAATTCTGGGCTACCCATTCTGGCATCTCGATCCGAGCAATTTCTGTACCCACATGGACATAACAGAAATAGATCCGGTGATGGTCGTATAATTCCAGAATCCGTGCGGAACTCTGAAATAGAGGGCTACGCTGTCCTGGTTGCAATAAACTTGCCCAGAGAGTGGTATCCCGCAAGGGGTCTATCACCTGACAAGGCAACTTGTCCGTGAGATTACCACATTGGGTGATACATTTGGGTGTTTCATAGGGACAAGCTGGTAATCTCAGGAAATTCACCATTTCCACACTACGAGAAGCACTCAGGTAGCCGATCAGGGGTACATTAACAGCACGCAACTGCTCCCAAGCTGTTAGAATCGGAGGCAAGATGCGATCGCGTGCATCCCCTGGCATCCCATCAAGAAACCAGTAAATCAAGGAACCATCTACTATCGCTAAATTGGGAGTATCCCTGTGGGGAGCTGGTGGATTCACCCAACGGCAAGCCATTTCTGCTAACATCGATACCTCGGAAATGGTGCGTCGATGTCCCATCCACTCCTCCGTGCGAATCCCCCACTGACGAGAAATATATAAGTCTTCCGGTCGGTAGAACACTTCGGGCATACTATCCAACAGAGGATACAGACTTTGTCCATAGTGCAACATTACCCGACCCACATTAATCACATAACAGTAGAGGATTTCGTGGTGAGAGGGGGAAATTTGAGACCCATCCGTAGCGAAAACACTATGGCTTTCCGGGGGACTACTGATATCAACACAAGTATCCAGAGATTCTACCGGTGTTGCCGCCGTGAAGATCATGCGATCGCGCCATTGCTGATGAGACTTGACCAAACTATCTTGTTGTGTTTTAGCCTTTGCCAGTAATTGTTCCGCCCGTTCTAGGCGTTGGCGAGACGCCACCGCCTCTAGTCTCAGGTGGTTACTAATACCAGGAATTTGTCCTGCCAGTTTTGCCAGATCAAGCATGGAGAGCTCATCAGTAGATTTACCGTAGATTTACGAAGTTCAAACTAGTGATCTGTAACACAGGTTTCTTGTGATCCTAAACGACTCATTCAGTGATCCTAAACGACTCATTCAGTGATCCTAAACAAACACAGATAAATAAACACCATTGTATACATCAGGGTCCAATAACAAACCTGATCCTATACATCAGCCTCAGATCACAAACACGATTGCATACATTACCTTTTCATACTGACAGTATCCATGTCCGTAATTTCGTCAGTAATTTCTACGAGGTAAGATTTTATGAAGAATCGCCAGTTAATCAAGTCCTTGTCCCTGGCATCAGCAGCAGTAATTGGTGGTAACGCCCCAGCTCAAGCCATAGACTTCGACTTCAGCTATCAACCAGGGACTTCCCTCCAACAAATGCTCGGGTTTGAAATGGCTGGTGAAATTTGGTCTTACTATTTAACGGATGATGTCACCGTCAAAATTCACGTTGAGATGACAGATGACTTGCCCTCAAACATCCTGGGTGGGGCACTCCCTGGTCTGCAACAGAATAAAAACTACGGCACCTATCGGCAAAAGCTCTATTCCGATAGAACATCGGCAGATGATTATACTGCTTATAATAATCTGCAAGCCCATCACTATAGTGATGGCAATACTCGCTATCATTCCGTGTTTGAAAGCGGAAGTGGGTGGTACAACAAAAACATTTCTCTGACCAATGCCAATGCCAAAGCCATAAATTACCACAGCAATAACTCCATGCTTGATGGCTATATCGTCATGAATAGCGACTTTATTTGGAGCTATAATTACGACCGTAGCGCAACCCTATTAGACACAATCATCCGCTTTCTGAGTGTTGACTTTCTGAGTGTGGCCGTCCATGAAATTGGTCATATCTTGGGCTTCGTCAGTGGTGTCGATTCGACCATACTCGCGGATTATGATGCTAGTTATCAGATGAACCTTGAGCGTCTGTTGCGTACTACTGCCCTGGATATGTACCGCTATAGTGACTGGAGCGAAGATAATGACTTCCTTGAATTAGCCTATGGTGCCAATGCCTTCTTTTCCATTGATGGGGGTGATACAGCTCTGGCATACTTTTCTGAAGGCAAGGATGTCGATTTAGGATTCGGAGGTGATGGCTATCAAGCCAGCCACTGGGACGGTCTGGGCGATGATTTGGGCATGATGAAACCAGCCCTAGGTTGGGGAGAGAGAGCCGATATGTCAGCACTGGATTTACAAGCCTTTGATGTGATTGGCTTTGACCTTAACCCCGTTGTGTTCGGCTCAGATGGACGCCCCAGTGAATCAAATATGACCCTCAATTTCAATAACTTGCTCAACAACGCCAAGAATACCTTAGCCGACAAAATCGGTGACTATCTGAATAATTCTAGCATCAATGCCTCATCCATCGACTGGTATATCGCCAATGATAACCAAACAGCAGGCTCCTGGCTAACTGAAGACCGGATCGACGATGTGATCGATATGTACGAATGGGGCCATAATGGTGATGTTGGTGGCGGTAGCAGTGGTGGTAGTGGCGGTGGTGGTGGCAGTGGCAGCAGTGGCAGCAGTGGCAGTGGCAGTGGGCAAGTATTAGGCCACGTGCTAGAACAAGGTTTTTTTTCGGATTTCAATTGGTCAACCTTTAATCCTGACCAGAGTTGGGCTCAGGTGCCAGACCCAGGGGCGACCAGTGGCTTAATTGGGTTAGGTTTGTTCGGCCTTGGTGGTCTGTTAAAGGGTCGTCGCAGCTAATGCAGCCATCTGGCCTGATCAAAAAAGGGAACAGGGAACAGCGGATCACCGGAACAGTAGCAAAGAGATCCGAAGGGTGCATCTTAAGTATTTGTAAAAACAATGGCGTTGCTGAATAGCGAAATTGTTTAACCATAAAGGGAATTTTTTTTTTGAATTTCAAATAATAAATAATAAGCCTAATTGATAACTACAATAGCGCTTCAGATTTAGAGTAGCAGAGAGTTCGTTGATATAGTCTGGATAAATAATGTCAGCTCTCCTAGTCTGGTCATCCTAAATTAGTATCAAAGTAATTACTATTTTAATTAATAAAAATATTTTTTGATTTTTTGATTTTTTGGACTCCCTTGCTATTTATTTTATATATCAGGATCCAATAAAAAAAACGATTCTATACACCAGCTTCAGATCACCAACATGATTGCATACATCACCTTTTCATACTGACAGTATCCATGTCCGTAATTTCTACAAGGTAAAATCTTATGAAGAATCACCAATTAATCATATCCTTGTCCCTGGCATCCGCAGCAGTAATTGGTGGTAACGCCCCAGCTCAAGCCATAGACTTCGACTTCAGCTATCAACCAGGGACTACCCTTGAACAAATGCTGGGGTTTGAAATGGCTGGTGAGATTTGGTCTTACTATTTAACCGATGATATCACCGTCAAAATTCACGTGGAGATGACAGACAGCTTGCCCTCAAATATCCTCGGTGGGGCACTCCCTGGTCTGCAAAAGAATAAAAACTACGGCACATTTCTGCAGAAGCTGGAGTCTGATATAACATCGAAAGATGATGAGATTGCTCATAATAAGCTGCAAGACGATGAAAATGATAATGACAATATTCACTATCAAGCCATGTTTGAAAGCGGACAAGGGTGGAACAACACAAAGATTGCCCTGACCAATGCCAATGCCAAAGCCATAAATTACCACAGCAATAACTCCCTGCTGGATGGCTATATCGTTATGAATGACACCTTCAATTGGAGCTATGATTACCAGCTTGACTACTCCCCGCTCTAAAGAGACGGGGATTCTAATAAGGATGTTTCGTGATGGGATGAATCCGCATCACTCCACACTTTTTTCTTATTAACTGACCACAGGAATACCCTGTGGAAGTCAAAACGCCCCTACCCAGTTCGTCTAGGTTAATACCTAGCGTTCTGCTTACTTTGCGTATTATATTGGCAGCACCATTACAATCCGCATTGACATACCAATTCATTGCTGTTCGGTATAAACCGCGTTTCGTTCTTCTCCCTGATGGCTTCCAATCCTTGGGTTTTTCACCATATTTAGGCAGATAGTCACCATCTAAGAACGATGCTTTACTGGTATAGCTTTCCTCTGTTTCTATGAACTCGATTCCATACTGTTGACAAAGCCCGGCTATTCTCTTTTTCAGTCTAGCTGTAGGTATTGGCACAAATTCCGAGTTAGTCTTTTTACCTAGATCTATCTCATTCTTGCCTCCTTTATTCCAACCAAAAATAACTCGACCAATTTGATTTTTTAAGCAATGATTGATAACTAGTCTTGCGGCTTTGTTAATTCCATCACGCATTTGACGGTTACGTTTTTCAGTTATCGCCCCTAGGTGGTTAGACCAAAATCCTTGTGGTTTGCCTTGTTTAATTGTTGATATCTGTTTGTTATACCAACGATTCATCGATTTGATCTGCTTACCATCAATAATAAAGCTCGTTCCTACATTAGAAACACAGGTTAGCCAATTATCCAATCCTGGGTCAATCCCAAGTACATTATCTGGTTCTACAATTGGTGTTTTTATTTCTTTTTTATAAACCAACTCAACATAGAAACATCTATTCCTTGGCAGTATTCTTAATTCTCTGATGTCATCAAATTCAATATTGCTAGGAAGAGGCAACCTAAAACTATCAATCCCAAACCAGCACTTTACTTGTCTTCCCAATGGTATTCTTATGTTTCCATCTATTAATCTTAAAGCTTGCTTGGGATAACTGACCAATGCCAAACCTCCCTTTTTTCTATACTTGGGCAGTCTCGGTCTATGCTCAATCTTCCCTTCTCGGTATGCTTTAATCAATTCTTTGTAGGATTTAAAAGACTCGTAGACCGAACGAAGTATTTGTTGTGCTGCTTGGGAGTGAAGTGCCTTATAGTTACGATTGAGCTTGTATTCTTTTTCTAGCTCAAACTTGCTGATGTAGCGATTGGCTTTAAAGTAGATTTGACGAGCAAAGTAGATTCCCATATTTGTCAATCTATGGGATTGTATGCATAAAAAGTTGAGAATTGCCAATAACTCTTGATCTGGATTTAATAAAACCTGCTGACAGCCGTACACTTGAATCACCTCCCTTGCATTTTCCATTTTACCATAAACAGGACACATAAATGTGTCTACTGTGACGGCTCGCTCGGTTTCATCCCCTGCTTAAAAGACAGGGGCTTTCACCATCGCTTTGCGGTAACGCCCCAACCCCATCAAACGCCGTAGACTTCCTGAGTGTGGCCATGCATGAAATTGGTCATATCTTGGGCTTCGTCAGTGGGGTGGATTCAACAATCCTCGCGGATTACGACGCTAGTGATGAGATGAACCTTGAGCGTCTGATGCGTACTACCGCCCTGGATATGTACCGCTATAGTGAGTTGAGCGAAGACGAAAAAAAGCTTGAATTAGGCTATGGTGCCAACGCCTACTTTTCCATTGATGGGGGTAATAAAGCTCTGGCATACTTTTCCGAAGGCAAGGATCTCAATTTAGGAGACGGAGGTGATGGCTATCAAGCCAGCCACTGGGACGGTTACGGCAATGATTTAGGCATTATGAAGCCAGCCCTAGGTTGGGGAGAGAGGTCGGATATCTCAGCACTGGATTTACGAGCCTTTGATGTGATTGGCTTTGACCTTAACCCCGTTGTGTTTGGCTCAGATGACCACCCCAGTGAATCCAATATGACCCTAAATCTGGATAACTTGCTCAACAACGCCAAGAATACCTTAGCGGACAAAATCGGTGACTATTTGAATGATCCTAACGTCGATGCCTCATCCATCGACTGGTATATCGCCAATGATAACGAAACAGCAGGCTCCTGGCTAACTGAAGACCGCATCGATGATGTAATCGACATGTACGAATGGGGCCATGGTGGCGGTGGTGGTGGCGGTAGCAGTGGTGGTGGTGGCGGCAGTGGCGGTGGTGGCAGCAGTGGTGGTGGTGGCGGCAGTGGCAGTGGCAGTGGGCAAGTATTAGGCCAGTTGATGGAACAGGAGGGGTTTTTTAACGATTTCAATTGGTCAACCTTTAATCCTGACCAGGGAGTGGCTCAGGTGCCAGACCCAGGGGCGACCAGTGGCTTAATTGGGTTAGGTCTGTTGGGCATTGGTGGTCTGTTCAAGGGTCGTCGCAGGTAGTGCAGCCATCATCACGGCATTGATATAGCTGAAAATATCATCCAGTTCGCCAATGGCTTCCAGCTCCAGTGTTTCGTCTGGAGTGAGTTGATCGTCTTTTTTCTTATCCAGCAGGGTTTGCATCCGCTCCCCAAGCTCATCGGTGAATTTGAAAAGGGTTAAGTTATGGGTTCGCTCAAGGCGAAGTCCTTGAGGCAAAAAGGTGGATGGTTTGATCCCAATAGCAGTCATAGTTGTTTTTGTGAGGAATCTTATTGATTTTAGCAATTCCGATCACTAGCGTTACTTGGTCTAGAGGTTTGGGAATTCTAGAGGATAGTTATTGCCCACCACATGCTTCAGTCTCTAGAAAAGCCTCATGGTCACCACAGATTTTTGTAAATTGCCACCTAGGTCCCATCAAAACAAACCCTTAAACAAACCCTTAAACCAACTCCTGACCTTGCCCATTGCCTGTTACCTAGTGGCTCAGATCCCCTTGCTCTGCTCTGCTCAAATTGTTCCAGATAATACTCTACCCAACAATTCCATTGTTACTCCTAATGGCAACATCATTGAGATTACTGGTGGTACCACTGCAGGGGGTAATCTGTTCCATAGCTTCGAGCAGTTTTCGGTTCTGACTGGCAATACAGCCTTTTTCAACAATTCCGTCACCATTGAGAATATTATTAGCCGGGTCACTGGTGGGTCAATTTCTACTATTGATGGCTTAATTCGGGCTAACGGTAGCGCTAACCTGTTTTTAATCAATCCCAATGGCATCGTGTTTGGTTCGGAGGCTTCTCTAGATATTGGTGGTTCGTTTATCGGCTCTACCGCCAACAGCATTAAATTTGCCGATGGCAGTGAATTTAGTGCGACCAATCCCCAGGAGCCTCCTCTCTTAACCATTAATATTCCCACTGGTTTACAGTATGGCTCCCAAGGCATTCCAGGCGGAATTGTGATCAACGGACCTGGGAACAATCTGAGTATTAATCCGGCTATATTTTTTGCCGTGAACACAGATAATCGACCGGTGGGGCTAGAAGTACAGTCAGGTAAAACCTTAGCCTTGGTGGGGGGTGATGTGGCTGTTACAGGAGGAAATCTCACCACAGCCGGAGGACGGATTGAACTGGGGAGTGTCCAGGGAGAAGGGATGGTAACCCTGACCCCAAGTAACTTAGGTTGGACCTTAAGCTATGAGGATGTAGGACAATTTCAGGATATTACCTTGTCCCAAGCTGCCTCGGTGAGTACCAGTGGTAATGACGGGGGGGAAATCCAGGTGCAGGGTCGGCGGGTGACCGTGAGTGAGGGGTCAGCCATCTTAGCCGATACCGTGAGCAGTGGGGCTGGGGGAAGTTTGACGGTAACGGCGACGGAGGCATTGGACGTTATTGGTAGCGCTGCCAATAATGACTTTTCCACCCGTTTATCTACTGATGTAGCACCAGGGGCTATAGGGAATGGGGGTAATGTAGTTATTGACACGGAACAGTTGCGGGTTGCTGATGGCGCTCAGATCTCCAGTGCCACCTTTAGCTCAGGGAATGCTGGCACCTTGACGGTTACCACTGCTGAGATAGAGGTGATTGCTGGGTCGAACTTTGGTCCCAGTGCTTTGTTTGTGCTAGTAGGACGAGGGGCTACTGGGAATGGGGGTAACTTAATTGTTGACACGGAACGCTTGCGAGTTACTGATGGGGCTGAGATCTCAGCTAGTACCTTTGGCTCTGGCAATGGGGGAGATTTGCGAGTTCAGGCCAAGGACGTAGACCTGATTGGTACCGCTTTTGGCAGGTTCCCGAGTAGGTTGTTGGCAGATGTAGGACCAGGGGCTACCGGGAATGGGGGTAACTTAATTGTTGAAACGGAACGCTTGCGAGTTACTGATGGGGCTCAAATTTCAGCGAATATTGTTGGTATAGGCAATGCAGGTTCCTTGACTGTTAAGGCTCAAGATGTGCAATTGACTGGCACCTCAACCGCAGAAGTACCTAGTGGCTTATTTACAGAAGTCCGACCAAACGCGATTGGGAATGGGGGCGACTTGACCATTGAGACTCTTAAGAAACACATTCGCCTGGTGAGGACTGGGGAACAAGATCAAAACCAAGAGTCTGAGCTTTTTTCTCAAGATAGGAGAGAGTGCGTTGACGATACTTTTGTTCGTAAGCATCAACACCAGG
>NZ_JAAHIG010000316.1:0-10250 GCF_010692305.1 Moorena sp. SIO4G3
TCCTAAAGGGCAGGGTTTGCACCTGCATCCGAAGGACAGTTAGAACTTTTTGAGGTATTTTACCTCGCGAGTCCCCTAGCTTATACCCCTCCCGTTTCGGGAGGCTCCTAGCTAGAACGAGCCGCACAAGAACTCAGACTGGTAAACGATGAGCCGGAAAGCTCCCGCTATACTCGTTGGTGAGTTAGCGGTGAGTTGTTTACTGCTATTAAAGCCAAGAATTAGATCATATCCATCAGCGGCAAGTTGCTCAGAGATGCCGAAACCAATCCCACGAGTTCCTCCGGTAACAATAGCTACTTTTGATGACATCTTTTTAGTATTCTTGATTAATCTAGATTATAGCGGTTTGCAATTGGGTGAGGTACTTTCCTTCTAGGTTTTAGGGAGCAGGAAACAGGCAACAGGCAACAGGGAAAAAATCCTGTGTACCTCACTCCCGACTCCCGATTCCCTACTCCCTACTCCCTACTTCCTAAATTTCATCCCAACCACTGACCCCAGAAGACATCACATAACTAGTTACGCTAGCTTCAAAGAAATTGGCTTTAGTATGAGCATCTTTTTTAGTATCAGAAAAACGCTCTAAGTGGCTGTAGGGACTCTTTTGATAGTTTTCCCCCTGATAAAGGGGTTCTAATCCAATAGAACGTAGCCTGATATTAGCCAGATACTTGGTGTAGTGCTCAGTACTCCGTTCGGTAATCCCTAAAATATCGTTACCAACAATATGATTAGTCCAGCGACATTCATGCTCTACTGCTGTGGCAAACATTTCATAAATTTGGTCTCTGGAATAGGGAAATACGTCCATAGCCATGGGGATTAACTTTTGATAAAGCCGGACATGACTCAGTTCATCTCGATTAATCATTTTAAAAATGTCCGCTGAGCCTGGCATCAGCATCCTAGAGGCGAGATTGTAGAAGTAAATGAAACCATTATAGAAGTACATTCCTTCTAATAAAAAGTCAGCCAGTAAGGAAACAAAATAGTTTTCTGGGGTGGGATTATCAACATACTTTTGATAGAAGCTGGCAACAAATTCGCATCTATCCCTCAGCACTTTATCAGTGCGCCAGAATTCATAGACTCTACTTCTATGTTCAGTAGGGATAACGGTTTCTATGATATATTGATAACTTTGATTGTGCATCCCTTCCTGAGAAATTTGTTCCGCCATACACAGACTAACTTCTGGGGCAGTAATGCTACTTTTGATGTGAGGAATATTGCAGGTTTGAACGGAATCTAAAAAGGTTAAATAGGAGAGAATCCCATCATAAGCATAACGTTCGGCTGGCGTTAAATTGGAGTAGTCTGTTACGTCTTGAGTTAGGTCTAGTTTCTGGGGAATCCAGAAATTCTCCCGCATCTGTTGATACAACCCAATTGCCCAAGCATAACGGACATCATTGAGTTGCATCAAGTTAGTGGTATTACCAAACCAAATTGAACGGTGTTCAGTTTTATCATCCCCATCTGGATTAAAGATAGGGTTAATTGGCATTTTAGTCAGCATTTTTATAGGGAGTAGGGAGTAGGGAGTAGGGAGTAGGGAGTAGGGAGTAGGGAATAGGGAATAGGGAGTGTGGGGAACAACAGCTATCAGCTATCAGCTATCAGCTATCAGCTATCAGCTATCAGCTATCAGCCTTGGCCTTGGCCTTTGGGCCACGCTACGCGAATGGCCACGCTACTTGAGGTGCTATCAGGTTTTGAATCACACAGGTAAGCATTGGTATAAGCGCGTTTATTGCATGTATGAGATACACTTATCAACCTCAAAGTCCCCCTTTTCAAGGGGGATTTAGGGGGATCTCTTTGTACCTCATGGGAAAGAGAATTGCTATAATCTGAGTGAAGTCACAGGCTGGAAGCCTGTTCCACAAAGCTGACCACTGACCGATGTTTCACAGGCTGGAAGCCTGTTCCACAAAGCTGACCGCTGACCGCTGACCGCTGACCGCTGACCGATGCTTCACAGGCTGGAAGCCTGTTCCACCGAATCACTAATTGGCGCAAGCGATACAAGTGTTGTCTAATTCTTTGAAGTTGTCACGCTGGACGGTTCGGATATAATAGACGGCTTTACATCCTAATTCCCAGGCCATGACTAGGGTTTCATAGATGTCTTTGGCTTTGAGGGTGCGTTCAGGTTCGTCTGGGAAATAGACTCCTTGGTTTAAGTTAAATAACAATTCCATGGAAATCCCAGTATCAATCCATTGCTGGATCGTGGCTACTGCTTGAACAACTTTTTTCTGATCAAAGTTTTTGTTTTCGTGGTATAACCAAAAATTGTCTTTAATAAAGGGTGGGGCAATGGGTACAGTGCCTTTTGCCCATTTGTCATAGAAGAATTTGCTGTGAACTGGCAAGACACTAGCGGTACATCCTTGTACTAGGGATGAAGATGTATTGGGTGCGATCGCAGTAATATGAGAATTGCGAATCCCAAATTGTTGAATATCCTCAGATAGGGCTACCCAACGCTCTTGATGCTGGGAATTTTCTATAAACCATTCCACTGGTTTAGCACCAATTAGCTTACCTTTACTCCACTCACTACCATCGAAAGCAGCATAAGCACCACGTTCGATAGCCAGTTCCATAGATGCATGGGTGCAGTAGTAGCCAATATCCTCAAATAAGTTACTAATTTCCTTGAGGTTGTTATAGGTTAGCCACCGTTTCGCTAACCAATCCGCTAAGCCCATACACCCTACTCCGATGGTGCGGTATTTGTGATTGTGCCTATGGGCTGCTTTAAAAGGAGGAGTGGTTAAATCAATCGTGTTATCGAGAATCCGCACTGCCAGACGACAGATATTAGGCAATTCAGTTTCTTCAATATTGGCGAGATTGATTGAGTCCAAATTGCAACAGTGAGCAGCATTGCCAATTTCGACATTAGAGAAACTTTCGGTACAAAGATTTACCGCTGGGATGTAGCCCTCGTGTTGATTAGGATTAGCGCGGTTAATGGTATCCTTGAACGCCAAGTAAGGCATTCCCGTCTCTACTTGCGATCGCATAATCGTCTTGAAGAGTTCCCGAGCATTCACGGTCTTGTAGAGAGTGAGGGTTTCGCCGATGGCTGCTTCAATAGTTTGATAGGCGCTTTCAAACTCTTCTGCCCAAAGTTCCGATAGCTCAATCCCTAGCTTGATCCGTACTTCATAGGGATCGATTAATGTCCAGTCTTCTTTATTAACCACCCGACGCATAAACTCATCGGGAATCACCAATTGGGGAAAGATATCATAAGCCTTGCGCCGGGGATCGCCATTTTCCGCTTGCATCTCCAGAAACTCTGGCACATCGAGATGCCACACATCTACACTAACGGTGACTGCCCCTGCCCGACGGCCTCCTTGATTAACTGCGATCGCAGTATCGTTAAGCAGTTTAATCCAAGGAATTACCCCTCCCGAAGCATTGGCTTTGCCCATCACCCAGCTACCCGTTGAGCGAATCCGGCTGACATTGACCCCAACACCACCACCGTTTTTGGAGATTCTGGCGGTATCAGTAATTCCTTCAAAGATGCTTTCTAGGTTGTCATCAATGCTAGTGATAAAACAGGAAGACAGAGACCCCTTAGGAATTCTGAGATTAGCCAGGATCGGGGTAGCTAGAGATATTTTACGTTGTGCGATCGCTTCATAAAATCGCCTTGCCCAACCTAGTCTATCTTCCGGGGCTTCAACTGACCCTAGCAGCAGAGCACAGGTTAAAAATGCCTCTTGGGGCAACTCATCCGCCAGGAGATACCGACGAGTTAGCAGTACAGCCCCTGCATAATCATAATCCGTGTCCCAATCCGGATTAATCCAAGAACCTGCTTCTTTTAGCTCCTCAGTCGTATAGGTTAAGATACTGGGGTCATATTGACCAGACTCTACTTTGGAGCAAACAGTTCTAGGGTAGTCACCGTACTCATAACCACGGTTTACCAGGGTATCTTTCCAGATACTCCAGATCTGCAGTCGTCCTGCTACATAGCGCCAGTCAGGCTGATCAGGACTACACATTTCCAGGGCACAGTTGATCAAATTCTCCTGAATCTCTCTGGTAGTAACACCATCACGCAAGCGGGTAGTGAGTCCAGCTTCTATAGTGATCGGATTGACATCCTTCCCAGCACAAGCCCACTCAACAACACCACGAATTTTGGAAATATCAAGGGGAGCGAGAGAACCATCCCGTTTGATCACCTTAATCTTCCCTTGATTTTGATTTATGGTTGTTGCCGATAGGGTTTGTTGCATTTTCACTGGTTAGGCAGAATATTAGATTTAACACACCATGACTTGCTAACCCCAAGGTACCACACTACCACTAGGGTTAACTATTTAATTACCAAGCTCTACTATACTAAATCTGGAGTGATTTGGGTTATAGTTTTTGCCGACAGGATTTGTGGCCTTTTCACTGGTTGCTCAGAATTTAGATATAATACACCAATACTTGCTCACCCCACGGTACAACACTACCACTAGGGTTAACTATTAAATTCCCAAGCTCTAGTCTACTAAATCTAGAGTAAGTATGGCTGTTAAATTTATCAACTTTTTTAAGTAACTGACCAAGTAACTCCCCACACCTCCCATACCTGCTGCGCCCCGCTATGTTTCGCTGTTATCCTCATCCCTGACCTTGTCTAATTTTTTTTTTAAAGTTATAATAGTGGAATTTGCCATCAGCTTTAGCCCTTGACCGTTGACTATGATGATCACTGCCCAAGACATTACTGCTATTGATGAGAAGCTCTCCAAACGCTTTATTGAACTCGATCCAGAGGGCTACTTCATTATTTACATAGACCGAGAGGCAAGTCTGATCTGTGCTGAACACTACAGTAACAAAATTAATGAGAAAGGCTTAGCAGTTGATCCAGAAACCGGAGAACCATTTCCCTGCGATGTTAAATTAAACCGTACTCCCACCGCTATTTTCAAAGGTAGGACAGCCAAGGAACTAGGCATGAAAATTACCGAAGAAACTAAACCCTGTCCTTTAAGTCGCTTCGATCATGCCCTTTACCTAGGACGAGAATTTGTCAGAGCTGAGATAGCGATGGTCAATGGCGAAGAGTATATTCAAGATTAGTCAATAATCTGTAAGCTATCAGCATTCAGCATTCAGCATTCAGCATTCAGCATTCAGCATTCAGCATTCAGCTAATGCGCTACAGATGGTGCTACTTGAGGTGCTTATGCCCTCAGGGCAAGCTACACCGAACACTTTTGAATAACACAGGTAAGCCTTCGTTTAATCTGAGTTAAGTCTGCTGACCGCTGACCGCTGACCACTGACCGCTGTTCGCGTAGCGTGCGCGTAGCGCATTAGCTAATAGCTGACGAGCTAAGTCAGGTTTGTCGGTTATTATACCATGTACCCGATTATCATTTAGAAGCTCTCCAATCATTTTTTGATCATTTACAGTCCAAACAAAAACCGGTTTGCCCTGTTTAGCAGCAATTTTTAATAAACCAAATTTTAACGTTTCCCAATGTAGTGCTAGTATATCTGGGGTAAGTCGGATCAGTTTGTGAAACACCCAAATCCCGAAAACCCTGAGTAATATAATCAGAAAATTATTCTTTTTTTTGCTTAATAACAATCCCGTTTTAACCTTAGGGTAATTTAATTTTATCCATCTTAACGATGAAACATTAAATGATAAAATAACAAAGTCATCTATCTTGATATATTCCATTACTAAGGCCATGACTTTTTCTTCATAGCCTTCTTCTTTGAGCTCAACCGCTAGTTTAATCCTGTTACGACTCAGTCTTAAAACTTCCTCAACCGTAGGCACTCTAAACCCTTGGTGACCAGCAATGCAATTTATTTCAGCAAAGCTTAACTGACTGATAGCTTGATTAGCTATCATTGGATCATGATGGGAAATCAATACCCCATCTTTTGTGATTCTTACATCAAATTCGATAAAGTCAGCCCCAAATTCAATCGCTTTCTCGTAGGCTTCAATAGTATTCTCTTTGGCACAATTAGAAGCGCCACGATGGGCGATTATCTTATTGGTCAGCATATCTAACAAAGGGAACAGGGAACAGGGAATAGGGAACAGGGAGCAGGGGAAGAGAGGGAAAGATGGGCAGATGGGATGTATGGGAGTGTGGTGATATTCCCGACTCCAAGTTCCCGACTCCCGATTCCCGATTCCCGACTCCCGATTCCCGACTTCTGACTTCTGACTTCTGACTTCTGAATTCCCGACTCCCTATTCCCTCAAATCAAAACTATAGCTCACCTATTTGAGAAGCGCTATATCAACGAGGTGCTGGCAAGTCATTAACATTGCGGATGGTCACGGAGCGAGCTAGCTTATAGGCGGCATAGGAATCCACCAAACCGGATCCAGTTGCTCCATCGTGTCCTTCTCCTGCTGGTTGACCATGGGCGCTCTTGCCCAGCTTAACATCTCGCGCTGATGCCCGCAGAATCTGCTTAATCAGAGATGGAGACAGACCAGGTTGCACCTGTTTAAGCAAGGCACAAACACCCGCGACTTGGGGAGAAGCAGCACTAGTACCGCTGATCACCGCCCAGCCATCATCAGTAGCTGTTTCGTCCTGATTCGGATACTCACCGCCGCCCAAGCCTTGGTCAATTTCGTCCCCTGGTTCAACGGGCAACATGATATAAGCAGCCCGGGGTCGCATTCCCACCAGTCCACACAGATCAGGTACATGGCGTCCTGGATAAATCTGGCTATCAAAGCTACTGGCGTAGTCAGAAGCTTCTAAGCGAAAGTCATTGCCCTCAACAGTATCGTGGGCATAGACTCCACCCACAGAAATCACTTCTGGCATTTGACCTGGAAATCCATAGTGTCCGTTACCAGCAGAGAAACAAACGGTAATACCACGCTCTTTGACTGCTTCAATAACTGCTGCCTCTAGGGGCTTGAGGAAATTCGGTAGAGGGCCTTCTGGAATAGTGAAGCCCCAGCTGTTGGTCATCACTGCTGGATGTAAATCCGATGCCATCTTAAAGGCCAGAGTGGGGTTACTCCCCATTTTGACACCAATAAAGTCAATATCCGGTGCATTGGAAAAAATATTTGCTGCTTCAGCGGTGCCATGACCATTCTCATCCCGCTCCACGTTTTGAGCATCTGGTGCCAGGGTTGCCTGGTAGTTGTAGCCATGCCACTCGTAAAAGGGATGCTTGTAGAATCCAGTGTCTACCATTGCTACTAAAACGCCTTTACCGGTTACCCCGACTTTGTGGACAGGGGTCGAGCGACATACCATGGCCACATCGGAGGGAACATTGAGGTGATGATAACGAACCCGTGGAGGCAGTGGCGACTCAAATAAAATCGGTGGACGTTGGGGATAAGCGCGCTCTATCAACCCAGATAGCTCTTGGGGAATGGTAAAGGGAGCACCAGCAACATGGCGCAAGAAGGTCACTTCTCCCAGTTGAGGATGAGCCTCGCTAATGAGTTGGCTGTCCCGTTCAACTCGGGTGCTAAAGACCCGTTCCCACAGTTCCCGTGGTCCATCAGCACTAATGGAAAAAGTTCCGATTTGCTGCACTCGAAAGCCAAGGGATTGTAAAACATTTGCAGCTTGAATGCCCCGTCCAGGGGGTGGGGCGAATTGTTGAAGATTCTCTGGTTGTAGGTAGGTGTCAGTCGCGAACATGGACTGGCCACTTTCTGATGCGAGAATGGCTTCAAAGGAAACTCGCTGTTCTCCAGTCTGTAGTTGTTGTATCATAATTAGCTTTTTAGTTAAATCCTAGTTAGACAGGGGTTTATGACTATCCCTGTCGTTGTTAATCAACACAGCAAGATGCTTTAGGTCTTTGGTTTACTTCTTTAGTTTGGTATCTGTGATCACATATTGACGTCACCCTCGTGGGTACTTTTGTTTTTTTCGGTTTTAGTTTATAATATTTCACGAAATTTTTCACTCACTATTCAACAGTAAAGGCACCATCGGGTCGTGCCTCTAGCCTGGAGAATGTTCGGATTATCCTTAACTGGATTGGCCGTTGGCCACGCTACGGGATCAGAAAAATTCTGGGGGCTCTACAAACATCACCCCAGTTACCAAGGTTTGTAGTTGCTCAGGAATTTGTATATTGTCAACCGCAGCTTTGGGATAGGTAACGTCACTGCCATCTATCTCCTGGATCAGAGTTTTCTGCTGTGGTTGGAAGGAAACATTGAACGTTGATTCCCACAGGGATTGCGGAGCTTGTACACTTATAGTCGGTCCAATGTGCAGGATCCGAAACCCAAGCTGTTGTAGAGCTAAAGCAGCTTGTCTAGAGTGGTTCGGGGATGACTCAATTTCTGCTGAGATCGTGTTTTCCGGCATAGAACGCCTCCGATGGAAAGTCTGGCGTCGGTGATTTTTGGGTAGGGGCGACCGATTGGGGCAAGTAATTAATTACTGAAACCCTAGGTTTTATGTGCTTTTGCTTCGCCCTCCCATAGGATAACCTAGAGCTTCCCTTAATTAAGGGCAATTTGTCAAGCTATAGCGCTGCCCCCAGGCAATAGGGAATAGGGAATAGGGAACAGGGACTGAAAAACCTTGTAAAATCAAGGTTTTAGCAATTCGTATTGATGCAAAGGGCGAGTGGGCACTTGAGCTGACTTGCTTAGAAGTGGCCCCTTGATAGTCCTGAAGAGGACGGAAAAAATGCACGGGCTATTTTCTGTAGATTAGCTCCGGGTCATGAAATCAAGTTGGGTGCGAGTTTAAGGGTGACGGTATTTTTTTTATTGCTATGAATTTATACAAAAAAATACAAAATTTATACCTTTTATAGGTTAGCGCTAACGCGATCGCAACCATCAGATTGGCATACTAGAAATATCAGTTAATTTACTGAAAGTAATTTTACTGACAGCTCAGGCTATGGTCAAGTTAGTCAAACAATTAGTAAACCAATTAGTTACAGACTACAGTCAATTAATTAATTTATTCAAATAACTAGGGCGTCTATAACATGAAAATAACTAAATTTTTAAGCAGTGGATTAGTTTTAGGGTCTATAGTTTTAGGAGGAGTAGGACAAGCCCAGGCAGCTGATATCTTCAACTCCTGGTTAGCCGATGAAGCTCATATCTACCCAAAAGACACAAAGTGGTCAGGACACGCTTTCTGGTTTCCTGAGTTGGACTCAGGGAGATTTGTATTTGACACTTCAGGTATCTTTAATGAATACGATGATGGGACTGCTAATTTATTGGGTACCATCGTTTCTGAGTTAGATGATACTAAAAAATGGGACATTGATATTTGGTTCGAGAGCACACCAGAACCTTGGGGAGGACCGAAAAAGGAACTACCGAAGTCTGAATACGCAGAAAATGGTGGCTCCGTGGATACTACTACTTGGCGCTACTATAACATGAATGAAACTCAGGCTACCTTAACTGGCGTAGATTTCTACGATGGCAAGGAACTGAATCTTTACCAAAGACCTGAAAATGGGAAATACTCCTTCCAGGTTGGGGTTGGAGCTAATGGCAAAAACACTAACTTTGGTATGTCTGGCTGGCTAGGTACTACGGGTTCTTTTACTCTTACCCAGGCTGATATTAATGTTGATCTAACTCCCAATCCTGGGGGTCCTTCCAATTCTCGACCTGTTTCTGTTCCTGAACCCATGACAATGGGCTTGTTAAGCCTAAGCTTACTGGGATTAAGTGTTACCTCATTAAAGCGCAAGTCTAAGAAATTGCTGTGACCTAGTAATTTTAAATATTTCCGGATTTTTGCGTCGGCATAACTGATTCAACCACTTCTGTGTAGGAACTAGACTATTCTCTCGTAGTCTGTTCCTTTTTTATGTTTTGTGGTAAGCATATGCGCTACGGGCAGGCTACGCCAACAGCTATCAGCTGTCAGCTGTCAGTTTTCAGTTTTCCGTTGTGACTTCGCCACTGACAAGTTTCTAGTTTCTAGTTTCTAGTTTCTAGTTTTAAGTGACTAAGAATAATAAGGAGTCAACTGCATAGGTTTTCAAACCACCGCGTTTTTCACCCTAATGATGTACACAGATTTTTTCCCTGTTCCCTGTTCCCTGTTCCTTGTTTCCTGTTCCCTGTTCCCTGTTCCCTGTTCCCTGTTCCCTGTTCCCTATTCCCTGTTCCCTGTTCCCTGTTCCCTGTTCCCTATTCCCTATTCCCTAAAACCAAAAAAATTGTACCTCACCAAATTTAAAAAGGCTATAGTAAGCTCAAACTAATA
>NZ_JAAHIG010000317.1:0-10239 GCF_010692305.1 Moorena sp. SIO4G3
TGCCGCCGCTCAGATGATTAGATGGCGAGGATTGGAATTAGTACCCGTGGACAATTCGGGGAACGGAAACCGCTTGTCAAGTCGATCTGTCGGGGGAGAAATCCTAGATAAGTGGCGCAAAGGTGTTTAATCATCTGGGGCAGGAATACCCGTTTGTGAGGATGGGAAGCCTACACTATACCGAAGGTTAGTGTAGGAGGATGTCACACAATTGACTATTATGCCTTAGTGATCAGTCATCAGTCATCAGTCATCAGTCATCAGTCATCAGTCATCAGTCATCAGTCATCAGTCATCAGTCATTAGACCTCTGGCAAATATCTGTTACATCCATTGCCTGATCATCTGATCACCCCATCACCCCATCACCTGATCAGTGTAATTGTGAGATGAGTTTAAGGCTATTTTTTCTAATTATATTTAAGTTTTATTAAAACTATTAAATTTTTGTATTAATTTTCCGGAGGTAATGAGGAAACGGAAAATCCCCTAAAGTATTGCTGTCAAAGGTTTCAGCCGGGTTGTTTAGTTCTATGACAAGAGCTTGATCTTTTTAGAAAGAGTCGATATAATTTCGACGGCTTTTGTAACTATCTTTACAATTGCCAGCAAAAAGAGGAGGTAAAAAGGTTGGCAAGAAGACGTAAGCGTAAGAGTCGCCGCCGCCAAGAAGGGCGCAAGATACTTGAGCATGTACCTCAGTACAATCTAGAAAGTGGCGAGTATAAACCGGTTACAGCAGCACGCGCATACATTCGGTCACAAGGGATAGTTCCACCTGCCCTACTACTGGTCAAACGTAACGAGCATACCACAGACCGTTATTTCTGGGCAGAAAAAGGGCTCTTCGGTGCCCAATATGTGGAAGAGAATCATTTTCTGTTTCCCAGTTTGCGATTAATCAACTCTCCCTTAAAAAAGGTAGGGGTTGTCGCTCGTAGCCGCTGAAACCTTACTGGTAATATTTATTGAAAGTGCTTTTACTTAGCCCTCCTCAAACTCAAAGGCTTGAGGAGGGCTAAGTATCTTGGTAATTTTACCTATTCTGGTTATAGTGTGGGAAGATGTCAAACCCTGCTTGCTTACGACAAGGGTTTTAGTTTGACAGACTGTTGAAGTTGTATTAGTTCATCGCGATGGCCAGTGACTATAACCAAACATTGCTCCGCAGCGCCTTGATCCCCAGGGGCTTGGGTAGACGCTGATTCTAATTTTAGAGATACCTGTTCGAGTCGTTCAGCTTTTTTCCAATAAAAAACGCCCGCAACAGGAGCTAGTGCCACTAGCCCCAAAAACACCTTAGTCAAAGTCGGAAACAAAATAGATAGCACTAGGGATAAGCAGAGTATACCACAGGCAGCTAGGACGGTTAAAAAGATAGCCATAAACCAACTCGGTCGGACTATCCCCTGGAACGTGACTTGATTAGTGGCAGCATCCACCGCCACCACCTGGTAGGCTCTTTGATAAAAATATTGCTTCAACTGGTTTAGAAGCGATTCTTCTGTTTCTGGGGAAGCTAACTTGACTTGTTGTATTCGGTCTTTCACAGAGGCTCGAATAAAGAAAAACAAACCTACTGCTAATAAAAGAGTTAGCCAAAGTGTAGAAGCAAGAATAGTGGTATTCACTGAATATTAACTATAAAAATACACATCCTTTGCTACTACTTTACAAGTTATTAGACACGCTTTGGTCAGGTCACGCTACTCCGTACCCACTAGCTAGAGGCTGTAAGATACTGGTATGGGTAGATGGCTAGCAGCTAGCACGCCCTGAATTCACCTGAATTCAGATCTGGGCAAGACAATGCATCACCTGACTTCTGTTATGCCACCAGGGTTTTCACGGGAAAGCACCCTGGAAAAAATTGCTACTTCCCTACCTAACTGACTCAACAACAGACTGGTGGCAGGGAGTCCTTGACTGAATTTTCCCCACTGTTTCCTCAGCCATATAGTCATGCCAAAAACTGGCAAGTTCTATAGCTTTCTCCTGCCACTCTGGGCAGATTTGATACATCCTGCGTGGGCGTCCTCTTCCTTCTACTTTTTGCCAGTAGGCTGAAATTGCCTGTTTTTCTTCAAGAAACTTCAGTGCACTGTAGAGGACAGTATCTGAAAGTCGATAGGTGGGGTATTCTTGTTCTAGTTGTTGGATCAGTTGTGTTCCATAAGATTCTCCTTGCAACAACACCGATAGAACATAGCATACGGCTAATTCTTTATTGAGATAGTTGGGTGGAGGATCTTGGAAAAAGCTATAGATATCTTCGAATTTCATCTGCATATGTAGTTGGAATTCCCAGTTCTTCTAGATGGGATTAGAGGGTTTTCTGGCAAATACTGATGGTTGGAGGCACCCTGGGAAATTCACGCGCGTTTTGCAGTGAGTTTTATTTAAACGATTAACCTGGGTAGGTACATCGCTATCACACTTTATAACTTAAAAATCTCTGGCGTAGGGTTTAAATACCTCCCTAATTTGATGAAAGTTTAATGAATTTTCGACTTAACACACCTAAAACGTAAAGATCAACTTTAATAATTGCTCGAAACCCTGATCCTAAACTTCCGACTATCAAGGGAAACATCGGGAAAGAAGACAACGGAGACCAGTAACACCAATTTCATTGATGTGAGCTAGAGAGGATGATCTCGGATGGAAGGATGGGGGGATGGAGGGATTAATATCTAAGCTAATATCCATTTCAATTTCAGATCTTGCCACTTGTGCAAAAGCGAGTCTACCATCTACCCATCCCCAATCTACCCATCCCCCGATAAACCGCCATTGACAATTTAAATCCATTAAAGCTTAATAATTTTTGTGGGGGTTGGTGTAAGTGGGGATTGGTATAAGTGGGGGTTAGTGTAACACAAAAGTGAACTATTAATGTCGATCATCTCACATACAACCCATTCAGGCAGGTTTTGTAGAAAATTAACGGTTCCCGCAAGAAGTCTCTCAGCCATTTATCTGCGATTTAGCTAGGGATGAATTGCGAGTGTGATCAATCCTTGTCACAATAAAGTTGGTTGCTGACCCTCCCCGACCGACGACAAGGGTGTTTAGCTTCCAGCCCAAGATTAGCCCTACGTCTTTTCGCGTTGCGGAGCGCGTGGTAGGCGGTTCAAAAGTGATTACTCAAGGGACACAGCCCCCATGCGAGAGATACCTGACAGTTCCATCCCACCAGCTCGTCAAAAAATTGCCCTAACGCTGCGCAGATTCGGTTGGATTTCCTTCTGGACTCAGTTAATCCTAGGGGTGATTTCTACCCTGATTTTAGTGTTTGCAGGGTTTACCCTTGCCAGCCCTCAACCTGACAATCAAGCGGGTCAAGGCATCGGCTTCGGTCTTTTTTTCGTAGTTTGTGGACTAGTGGCTTTAGGTATAGGCATTTATTTTGCCTACCGTTACACTGGAATCGCTAGTCGGCTGCTAGCTGCCAATGGGTCAGACATACCAAGCAAAGCTCAAACCCTTCAAACGATTAGGCTGGGCTTGATAGTCAGTTTAGTAGGAATGTTATTGACCATCATTGGCTCATTTGCAGTCATAGGCAGCCTTGTAGCCCTAGCTCTAGCTGAGCAACAAAATTCAGTTGGGTTGGCTTGTAATGATGTTCCACCGATAGACCTGTTTGTTGTGCAGGCAAACATCAACACTATTTTTGCTAATTTTGTTGGCATAGCCATTTCCCTGTGGCTATTTAATCGAGTCAGTCGCTAGCCAACATACCTCACACCAGCTCACCAGCTCACCAGCTCACCAGCTCACCAGCCGACTCCCTACTCCCTACTCCCTACTCCCTACTCCCTACTCCCTACTCCCTACTCCCTACTCCCTACTCCCAGGAGAAGTTAATTGCCGTTGGCAAGAAAACTGTGGCACATTGGTGAAGTTTAGATCCATGTTGCTCAGATGATTACTGATCATGCGATCGCTCCATTTTAGAAGAGAAAATCTGTGCTTGACCTAAAGCAAATTCGGGAAAATCCACAAAAGGTTCAAGAACTACTCGACCGACGTAGTGTCAATCAATATGACCTACAACCTATTCTGGAACTGAATCAGCGTCAGCGGGAGCTAGAAACATCCCGCACCCAGTTGCAGGCTCGTAGTAATGAAATTGGTAAGCTGATTGGTCAAAAAATCAAATCGGGTAGTCCTCCACAAAGCCCAGAAATTCAGTCGCTCAAGGAAGAGGGTAACCAAATCAAAACTAAGTTGAGCGAACTGGAACCCGAAGAAAAAGACCTAAAAGACCAGCTGAACACCCTCTTGCTATCCCTGCCCAACTTGCCCTGGGAATCCACACCGATTGGCAAGAGTGAAGCCGAAAATGTGGAAGTCCATCGCTGGGGTGATGAGTACATTCCCAAGGATTTCCAGATTCTCCCCCATTGGGAAATTGGCGAAAAACTCGGCATTCTTAACTTTGAGCGAGGGGTGAAAATCGCTCAGAGTCGATTTGTGACATTAATCGGGGCTGGTGCTGCTTTGGAACGAGCTCTGATTAACTTCATGCTTGACCAGCAAATTGCTGCTGGCTATACGGAAGTGATGCCACCGGTACTGATCAACAGTGAATCCCTAACCGCTACCGGTCAGTTGCCCAAGTTTGCCGAGGACAGCTTCAAGTGCTCTGATGATGATTTGTGGTTAGCACCCACAGCAGAAGTCCCATTGGTCAATCTCTACCGAGACGAAATCCTTGAAGCATCGCAACTTCCCATTAATCTCTGTGCCTTCACCCCCTGCTTTCGCCGGGAAGCGGGTAGCTATGGACGAGATACCCGGGGTCTAATTCGACTACACCAGTTTAATAAAGTTGAGCTAGTGAAAATTGTTGAGCCTAGTACCTCCTCCGAAGAGCATCAGAAGCTGCTTAAGAATGCTGAGGCGATCTTGGAAACCTTGAAATTACCCTACCGGACTGTAGAACTGTGTACAGGGGATATAGGTTTCTCAGCCGCTACAACCTATGACCTAGAAGTTTGGCTGCCTTCGCAAAGTACATATCGGGAAATTTCCAGTTGCTCTAATTGCTTTGATTTCCAGGCACGGCGGGGTAGGATTCGTTTCAAAGAGTCCGGCAAAAAAGGCACTAACTTTGTTCATACTCTCAATGGCTCAGGATTGGCAGTGGGGCGTACTATGTCAGCCATTCTGGAAAATTATCAACAACCCGATGGAACGGTTAAGATACCAGAGGCTCTACAGCCTTATATGGGGCGAGATCTGTTGTAATACCATTAGCTTAAATTCTAGGTATTAGGTGTTAGGTATTAGGTGTTAGGTATTAGGTGTTAGGTATTAGCTGTGAGATATTAGCTGTGAGATATTAGGTGTTAGGTATAAAAGGCACAGTTGACTGTTAGGTATAAAAGGCACAGTTGACAGTCTCTGTGCTTGACTTGGGGCGCTTCATACCCTTGCCAGAACCTGCTTAGCCTAGAACCATTAGCCTAGAACCTAATTGCAATGCCTATACAATAGAAAAATGAAGTTAACATTACATTAAATAAATTCTTCACTTATATGTCAATTTTGGCGGCGATTGCAGTTTTGGCAGTCTTGATTCTTGTTCACGAGCTTGGTCATTTTATGGCAGCTCGTCTGCAAGGAATCTATGCCAATCGCTTTTCTCTTGGCTTTGGTCCAATTCTCTGGAAATATCAGGGTCCAGAAACTGAGTATGCAGTGCGAGCGATTCCCCTAGGGGGGTTTGTGGGTTTTCCTGATGATGACCCCGATAGCGATATTCCCCCCAATGACCCCAATTTGCTCCGCAACCGACCGATTCTAGACCGGGCAATTGTGATCAGTGCTGGTGTCATTGCTAACTTAGTCTTTGCTTACTTCCTGCTTGTGGCTCAGGTAGGAATGGTTGGCATCTCCCAATTCAACTACCAACCGGGTGTGGTAGTGCCTAAACTTGCCCCAGAAAGCAGTTTAGTGGCTACAGAAGCAGGTATCAAACCAAGAGACATAATTCTCGCCGTAGATGGTCAAGGGTTGGAAGCAAACCCGGAAGGGATTACTTTCCTGATGAAAGCGATTCAAAATCATCCCAACCAGCCCCTTCAAATGCGGATTCAGCGTCAAAAACAAACGCTACTGTTGAAGGTGATTCCGGAACTAGGGATAGATGGTAAAGGAAAAATTGGTGTACAACTCTCTCCCAATGGAGAGGAAGTGCGTAAACGTGCTGGTAGTTTGCTGGAGGTATTCAGTCGTGGTGCCGAAGAATATCAACGCATTACAGTCTTAACCCTGCAAGGCTTTGGTCAGCTACTGAGTAATTTTGGCGAAACGGCGGAACAAGTGTCAGGTCCAGTGGCAATTGTGGCGATTGGAGCCGATATTGCTCGTTCCAATGCTGTCAATCTTTTACAGTTTGCAGCTCTGATTAGTATAAATCTAGCGATTATTAATATTTTGCCCCTACCAGCCCTTGATGGTGGTCAGCTGGCTTTCTTACTGATTGAAGGACTTCGAGGTAAGCCCTTGCCCATGGAAGTACAGCAGAATATTATGCAAACTGGGCTAGTGCTGCTTCTGGGTTTAGGTGTTTTCTTGATTATTCGAGATACAGCTAACCTGGTTTGGGTACAAAACTTATTCCAGTAACCCGTGTTTGGTTGTTAAAGGTTACAGGTTACAGGTTACAGGTTGCAGGTTGCAGGTTGCAGGTTACAGGTTACAGGTTACAGGTTGTAGGTTACAGGTTGTAGGTTATAGGTTGTAGGTTATAGGTTACAGGTTACAGGTTACAGGTTACAGGTTACAGGTTACAGGTTCAAAGATTTCTTGACCTAAGTTAGTTTATCCTGTGGGTTTTACTGGTATAGCTTCAGAAGACATTTACCCGAGATCTTCTCAACATTGAACCTTCCAACCTTCCAACCTTCCAACCTTCCAACCTTTCAACCTTCCAACCTTCCAACCTTCCAACCTTCCAACCTTCCAACCTTCCAACCTTCCAACCCATGAGTATTACCCGTAAATCGTCTGCCAAGCAGCAACGATCTCTAGAGATTCTAATTCGCCTTAAGCGACTCTATCCGGAAGCAACCTGCACACTGAATTACGAAACGCCAGTACAGTTACTGGTAGCAACCATTCTTTCAGCTCAATGTACGGATGAACGTGTGAATCAGGTAACACCAGGGTTGTTTGGCCAGTTTCCTGATGCTGTTGCGATCGCTAGTGCTGATATAGAAGTCTTGGAAATTTTAGTGCGCTCTACTGGCTTTTATCGTAATAAGGCGAAAAATATTCAAGGTGCCTGCCGCATGATTGTTAAGGAATACGGTGGTCAGGTACCGAAACAAATGGACAAACTCCTCAAGTTGCCTGGAGTGGCTCGTAAAACCGCCAATGTAGTACTTGCCCATGCCTATGGTATTAACCAGGGAGTCACGGTAGACACTCACGTCAAGCGCCTCAGTCAGCGTTTAGGATTGACAGAATACACTGATCCCATTAGGATTGAGCGAGATTTAATGGGGCTTTTGCCCCAGGAGGATTGGGAAAACTGGTCGATTCGGCTGATTTATCATGGTAGAGCAATTTGTAAAGCCCGAAAACCTGATTGTGATGCTTGTGTTTTGGCGGACTTATGTACCAGTGCCGATCTGGCTGAGGCAACGACTACTACAACAGATAGCTGGAAAACTAACGCTACTGTAACAGCCTCTGATTAAGCTCATCGGATAAGATAAAAAGACAGTGTCTTGTTTTTAGATAGAATTTCAAGAATTAATGGCTAAAAAATCAATGATTGAGCGCGAAAAAAAGCGCAAAAAAATGGTAGAAAAGTACGCAGCTAAGCGGGAGGCGCTCAAGGAAGAGTTTCAAAATGCTGCGACTCAACGAGAAAAGTTAGAGATCCACCGCAAACTGCAACAGCTTCCCCGCAACAGCGCCCCCTGCCGTGTGCGGAACCGTTGTTGGGTTACAGGGCGTCCTCGAGGTTACTACCGAGACTTTGGACTATCTCGCCATGTCTTGCGCGAATGGGCGCACCAAGGTCTATTGCCAGGTGTGGTTAAGTCAAGCTGGTAGGTTAACTGGTTGCAGGTTAACTGGTTGCAGGTTACAGGTTGCAGGTTAACTGGTTGCAGGTTAACTGGTTGAAGGTTTTAGGTTGTCTGACATACCCGAGTCTACCCTTAGGGTTTTCCTACTTAAGAGGAGCATAGCCACTCTGCCTTGAGCTTCAACGGGCTCTTGCATGACGCTCTGGGAACTTTCAACCTTAAAACCTTGGCCAATAGGCCACGCGTGCGCGTTCAACCTGAAATCTCTACTGCCCACAACAGCGATCAATCCCAAGACTTTCTAAGAGTAGGTCACTGACAGCGTTAGCGATCGCAAATTCCCCGTAAAAACTTTCTCGAAAGTCAAACGACTGCATTTCTGTAACAATAGCAATCACAAGTGAACCCAAATCATTTTCTCCTTCCATCCGTTGACGGACGAAAATCTGGGCGGCGCGTTGTGCAATCGTTTGATTAATTGCTTCTGGGAGAAACTCTTGATCTAGCCATTGCGCAAGAGTTTCTCGTAACCATTCACCTTCCTGCTGAGGATTTGCAGCCGGTGGCAGAGTAATCGCTGGAATTGGTTTTGGTTTAGCCATAAATAAGGTTTGGTGACGGCTAAGCTAAATAGTTTTCTGTTGACATTTCATTCCATGATACTGTCAACACTCAACACTTAACACTCAACACTTAACACTCAACACTTAACACTCAACAAACTGATCCTGCTACTTGCTATTAAAGAGCAAATAGCCTCTTGACTCGCTTGCGAACCCAAACTAGAAGATTTCTGTCATCTTCTGCTGCATCCAACAACCCCATTTTCCGCATCTGTTTTTGTCGCTCAGCTAATTCTTCCTGATGCTTGCCTAATTCCTGGACAATGATCTCAGATAGATCTGGATAGTCCTGCAATAGTTGTTTAAAACCTTTATTGCTAATTACAAATAATAGTGACTCTTCTAATGCTCTAACTGATGCTGTTCTTGGTACGCCTAACATTAACGAAAGTTCGCCAAAAAATTGACCTGCCTGAAGACTATTGAGAGTTTTGTTAATCCTCTCTACAAAGACTTCGATAGAACCAGCTAGGATAATATAAAACGCATCTCCAGGGTCGCCTTCATGAAATAACATCTCTGAGGGACGTAAGCGCTTTCGGTATCCAATTTCAATTAATTGCCTTAGTTCTAATTCAGTAAAATTTTTAAAATAATCGACCTGCCGCAGTAAGTCACGTAACGCTAAAGGTCTAGGTGTTTTAACTTTGAAGGACTGCTGAGTTGATTGTTCAATAGTTTCTTCAATAGTTTCAATATTTTGGCGCTTAATCTCTCTCCCCATCAGGGCTTCAGGGTTGCGCAGCCAGAAATCCCTTTGAGGGAAAGGAATTGAGATTCCCTGCTGACGTAAATTATATTCAATAATAAAATTCAAAGAACTTCTTATCAAAGGTTCTTGATCAATTCGATTAACCCATACCCTAAGTTCAAAGTTTAAAGCACTATCACCAAACCCTTTAAAAAGAACTCTTGGTGTCGCCTCAGATAAGACAGATGGTTCTAAATAAGCAGATTTTAACAGGACTTCTGTCACTAATACTGGATCACTATCGTAAGCGACTCCTACAGGTATGTGTATACGGGCTTTATAGCTGTCAAAAGTCCAGTTAAGCATTCGGTTTTCTACCAGATGAGAGTTAGGAACTATTACATCTCCCCCCTCCCTTGTGCGGATGATTGTAGACCGCATCGAGACTTCTTTAACATATCCGGATAACCCATCAAATTCAATAAAATCACCAACTCTTATTGTTCGTTCTAATAGTAATGTCACACCACTGATAAAGTTTTTAGTTATATCCTGTAGTCCAAAACCAATTCCAACCCCTAAGCCACCAGCAATAACGGCTAATGAACCCAAGTCAAAGTTATTATTCAGAACAATTACAATGCCTAATATCCCAAATGCGTAGCTGATGATTGTAGCGATGACTGCTTGATTAGCTTCATCAATCCCCATTTGGGGAAGTAGCTGTTGTTTGAGAAAGTTTTTTAGGGTACTAGCCAGAAAAATTACTATCATTAAAGATAGTACTAGTTTTATTAGGGATTTAATAGATACTTCAGTACTACCTACTTTAAAAATGGTTAAATTAATTAGGTTTAAACCACCTATATCTATA
>NZ_JAAHIG010000318.1:0-10205 GCF_010692305.1 Moorena sp. SIO4G3
TATAAAAATTATAGACGTAATGTTAATTAAAAATCAAGGGTAATAGGCTTTTTAGTTTAATTAACAACTACGGACTTAATTAATCAATAATTTTGACAAAACTAGCTAAATTATTGATTAATTAAGTCCGTAGTTGTTAATTAAACTAAAAAGCCTATTACCCTTGATTTTTAATTAACATTACGTCTATAATTTTTATAGCCGTTTCTTCTGATATCTCTAAAGCATGATAAAGCTCGTTCAAAAACTCTTCTTCATCATCGGTAATTTCTCCATCTGCTAAGATAATATCAGTGGCGATCGCAAAGGCTGTTCCTTGTAGTTCATGGGGGAGTGATTTCAGGGCTCCACTAAGAAGAGGATCAGAACCTTGCCGCTGCAGGAGCATCAAAAGTCGTTCAAACATTCTTGCCATTACATCAGCTGAGTAGCTCCTAAACAGCTGCATTCGAGATAAGGCAGTAATAATGGCTTGAACCTCAGAATTAGTCGCGTATCCGTCAGCAGCACCAGCAATTAATGCGATCGCAGCAAAGGCTTCAGCTGGTCCGAGTGTTATTTGGCTGTGTTGACGACTAATTGAAATTTTGTCAAACAGACCCATTGTTGTTGTCTCTTGGAAAAGTACCTTAGTTAATACCAAGATGACATTAGTGACCGCAAACGAAATTAGTGGAAATACTGAACTTGTGACTAAACTTTGCGAAAGTTTTCTATTCCACCTCAAGCAGGGCTATAGTTAATCTGGATAGTTAATCTGGTTAATCTGACCAATGAACTAGACTCAATCTCCATCAAGGATAATCACCCCTGTGGCACCAGTAACCCCCGACGTAAACCAGCGAGTTCAGGAACTGCGGCGACTGTTGCAAAATGCTAGTTATGCCTACTACGTCCTGGACAATCCCATCATGGCAGATGCCATCTACGATCAACTCTACCGGGAACTGCAAGAGCTGGAAACAGAGTATCCTGAGTTAGTAACCTCTGATAGTCCAACCCAGCGGGTAGGAGAGAAACCAGCTACTGGTTTTGTTTCCGTGCGCCACAATATCCCACTCTATAGTCTGGATAATGCCTTTAACCTTGAGGAATTTAAGCAATGGCAAGAACGATGGCAGCGTCATATTTCTAGTGACATTTCTCAAGACTCAGGTCTCAATACTGAATACGTTTGTGAACTCAAAATTGACGGTTCAGCATTAGCACTGACCTATGAAAATGGGAGTTTAGTGCGGGGAGTGACCAGGGGTGATGGGTCCACAGGAGAAGATATTACTCAGAATGTCCGCACTATTCGCTCCATTCCTTTGCGGCTCAATCTAGAGCAACTTAATCTAGACCAAAATCTAGACCAACTGCCAGGTTTAGTAGAAGTGCGTGGTGAGGCATTCTTACCTCTGGATGTATTTGAGAGAATTAATCAGGAACGAGAACAAGCAGGTGAGCCATTATTTGCTAATCCTCGTAATGCCGCTGCTGGTACGTTGCGCCAATTAGAGCCGCGAATTGTTGCTAAACGGCAATTGGCTTTCTTTGCTTATACCTTACATATTCCGAATCAGGATAGTAGTGAGGAGTACACCATCCCAATGCCCAATTCCCAATGGGATGCTTTAGAATTGCTGCAAAAGCTTGGTTTTCCGGTGAATCCCCATCGCCAATGTTGTACTTCCTTACAGGATGTTCAGGATTATTACAATTACTGGGATGGGAAACGGAAAGATTTACCCTACCTGACCGATGGGGTAGTGGTGAAAATTAATGCTTTCCGGATACAAAAACAATTGGGGTTTACCCAGAAGTTTCCTCGTTGGGCGATTGCTCTGAAATATCCGGCTGAAGAAGCTCCCAGTCGTGTGGAAGCAATTACAGTTAATGTGGGACGCACCGGAGCAGTGACACCCTTGGCTATTTTAGAACCAGTGCAATTGGCAGGCACAACAGTACAACGGGCTGCCCTACACAATGGTGATTATGTTGCCCAATTAGATTTGCGAGTTGGGGATACGGTGATTGTACGAAAAGCGGGGGAGATTATCCCGGAGGTGGTACGTGTCTTACCAGAGTTACGTCCTGATCATGCTAAACCCTTCGAGATGCCTACCCATTGCCCTGTTTGTAATCAACCCTTGGTGCGTCCTAAGGGTGAAGCAGTGACTCGCTGTATTAATTCATCTTGTCCTGCGATTGTGAAGGGAACTCTCACCCACTGGGCAAGTCGTAATGCTCTTGATATTAATGGTTTGGGGGAAAAGATTGTAGAACAATTAGTAGACCAAGGCTTAGTGACATCTGTTGCTGACCTTTATGATTTAACCTTAGAGCAGTTGGTGTCATTGGAGCGTATGGGGCATAAGTTAGCCCAGAAGTTGCTAAATGCGATCGCAAAATCCAAAACCCAACCTTGGTCGCGAGTCCTGTATGGGTTGGGGATTCGTCATGTGGGTAGTGTCAATGCTCAAACCCTTGCCCAGACTTTTCCTACCATTGAGCAGTTGGCTCAAGCAACCGTCACCGATATTGAGGGAATCTACGGCATTGGACCAGAAATTGCTCAGTCTGTCTGGGGTTGGTTTCAGATTTCCAGCAACCAGACCTTGATTGCTCGATTGCGAGAAGCGGGTTTACAGTTAGCAGCCTCATCTAAAACTATAGCGCTAGATAAAAATCAACCCTTAACTGGAAAAACCTTTGTGATTACTGGCACCTTGCCTACCCTGAAGCGTAGTCAAGCGAAAGAATTGATTCAAAACGCTGGTGGTAAGGTTACTAGTTCCGTTAGTGCCAAAACTGATTATTTGGTGGTTGGGAAAGATCCTGGTTCTAAGTTAGAAAAGGCTAAAGCATTAGGAATTACCCAATTAACTGAATCCGTATTAAAATCCCAGCTATTAGTAGAATCCCAGAAGTTTCCTGCGATTGTTAAGGGAACTCTCACCCACTGGGCAAGTCGTAATGCTCTTGATATTAATGGTTTGGGAGAAAAGATTGTCGAACAATTGGTAGACCAAGGCTTGGTGACATCCGTTGCTGACCTTTATGATTTAACCCGAAAGCAGCTGGTGTCATTGAAGGGTATTGGGCATAAGTTAGCCCAAAAGCTGCTAAATGCGATCGCAAAATCCAAAACCCAACCTTGGTCACGAGTCCTGTATGGGTTAGGGATTGGTCATGTGGGTAGTGACAAGGCTAAAACCCTTGCCCAGACTTTCCCTAACATTGAGAAGTTGGCTCAAGCAACCATCTCCGATATTGAGGGAATCTACGGCATTGGACCAAAAATTGCTCAGTCTGTCTGGGATTGGTTTCAGATTTCCAGCAACCAGACCTTGATTGATCGATTGCGAGATGCAGGTTTACAGTCGATTGACAAGAGACCTCTGACCCGCTGGGCAAGTTGTGATGCTCTCGATATTAACGGTTTGGGAAAAAAGATTGTCGAACAATTGGTAGACCAAGGCTTAGTCACATCCGTTGCTGACCTTTATGATTTAACCCTAGAGCAGCTGGTGTCATTGAAGGGTATTGGGAATAAGTTAGCCCAAAAGCTGCTAAATGCGATCGCAAAATCCAAAACTCAACCTTGGTCACGAGTCCTTTATGGGTTAAGGATTCGTCATGTGGGTAATGACAAGGCTAAAAACCTTGCCCAGACTTTCCCTAACATTGAGCAGTTGGCTCAAGCAACAATCCCCGATATTGAGGGAATCTACGGCATTGGATCAGAAATTGCTCAGTCTGTCTGGGATTGGTTTCAGATTTCCAGCAACCAGACCTTGATTGATCGATTGCGAGAAGCGGGTTTACAGTTATAAGTATCCCCTAAAACTATAGCGCTATATAAATCAAACCATTAACCGGAAAAACCTTTGTGATTACTGGCACCTTGCCTACCCTTAAGCGTAGTGAAGCGAAAGACTTGATTCAAAACGCTGGTGGTAAAGTTACTAGTGCCGTTAGTACCAAAACTGATTATTTGGTGGTTGGGGAAGATGCTGGTTCTAAGTTAGAAAAGGCTAAAGAATTAGGAATTACCCAATTAACTGAATCCCAGTTTTTGGAGTTGCTGTAAGTTAAGGTATCTCACACCAATCTACCTTACCGATTCCCAATTCCCGATTCCCGATTCCTTTACTGTGGTTGGTTAAACCAGTCAGGTGATGGCGAGTAAGCCAACAAAAAAACCCCGCGTCTGATGACCGGGGAGTGTTGACAGTGTCAATTGAAGGTTTAGCGGTACCGACGCTTGCGTCTGCGAGCGATCGCTTTGCGCTTTTTCTTTTCAATGGGAGTCTCAAAGTGACGTAGACGCTTCATATCAGCAAAAATTCCAGCTTTAGATACTTGTCGCTTAAATCTACGCAGGGCTGACTCAATGCCTTCATTTTCACCGACAACCACTTGGGTCATACTAAATTAATCCTCCTAAATTTGAACAAAAAATTCTACCTATACTATCATACAATTATATTATCTAGCAAGATTGCTGATAACAAGACGTCATAAGATATTACCAAAAATTTTGGGTAATCGCGCCCTGTCCTTATAGGACGGCTTTTATTTAAACTTTATCTTGACAGTTTGTGATAGGTGTGCTAAAAGAAAAATATAAAAGACTAGATAGATACTATCTAACCATAAGTAGACAACGTAAAAAATATGTATCAGATACATATTGCGTAATTTGGTCTAACGACTTAAACGTCTGCCGAAAAATTTAGATAAAAAAAAGTACCTATCTATCTAATATAAAAAAAAGGTACGGTGGGGCACACCGGAACCTGGATCTGAAATGATCTAAACGCTCGGGGAGATTTGTCCTCTACTCTTCCTGGTTCCGGCCTGGTTGAGCAAGACGAGTCGTTGATCCAAGAATCCCCGTTCTTATAGGACGGGGAGTGTCAACCAGCAGCCTCAATATGCGACAGAATATGCCTGGGTGATTATACCGTCAAATACTGGAAAAAAAGACTATTTCATTAACAATTGCGGTTGATCTCGATGAAGGTAAGGATTCAGCTATCAGCTATCAGCTATCAGCTATCAGCTATCAGCTATCGGCTGACGGCTGACGGCTGATTGCTTACTGATCAAGTTTAGCGATCGCATTTTCAATCAACTCAACTCCTTGGTCAACCGTCTCTATTCTACTGAGTTTCTGACGCAATTCCCCTGCTCCAGGAAACCCTTTCGCGTACCAACTCATGTGTTTCCGGGATTGATAAATACCCCGCTCCCCCTTATAGTGCCATAGACCTTGTAAATGCTCTTTAGCACATTCAAGCAGTTGTACTGGTGTAGTTGGGGGTAACAGTTGTCCGGTTTTCAGGAAATAGTCTATTTCTCCGACTAGAAAGGGATAGCCCAGGGTTCCCCGAGAACACATTACCCCATCAGCACCGGTTTCTTCCAAGCAGCGTACTGCTGCATCGACGGACAAAATATCCCCATTAGCAATAACTGGGATTGACAGCACATCTTTTACCCGCTTAATCCATTCCCAGCGAGCGGAGCCATTATACCCCTGGTCACGAGTACGGCCATGGAGGGTCAACATCTGAGCCCCGGCATCTTCCATACGTTGGGCAAATTCTACGGCATTGATCTCCTGATCAGTCCAGCCAATACGGGTTTTGACCGTTACAGGTACCTCCACTGCCTTGACTACTGATCGTACAATTGCTTCTGCCGTTTCTGGATCTCGCAGTAAGGCAGACCCGCCACCATTTTTAGTAATTTTATTAACAGGGCAACCCATATTGATATCTACAGTATCTGCCCCTTCTGCCACTGCCCTTTGTGCCGCTTGAGCCAGAAATTCCGGGCGACAGTCGAATAATTGGATACTGATCGGCTTTTCTAATGGGTCTACCTCCATAATCTTGGGTAATTCTCGGAGATACTTTAACTGGCTAGCATGAACCATTTCGGTATACATCATCGACTCAGTGGCGTAGCGACGCACTAGGCGACGAAAGACCAAGTCGGTTACTCCAGACAGGGGTGACTGTAACACCCGGCTGTTGACCTCAACTGAGCCAATTTTAAGGGGTGATGCTAACCGTTGCTGTAATTGTGGAGATAGAACTGGCATTGGTAATGGTGTTGTTCCGGTCGTGATCACCTAATAGCATTTATCAAGTAGGTGAGGTATAATATCCTGAGTTTTAGGGAGCAGGGTTCAGGAAGCATGGAGCATGATTTAATATGGAAAAAAAATAGGTAACAGGGAATAGCTGAACAAATATGTGTACCTCATTAATATGAGAAGCGATAGCTCTATGTTTGATCAGTCTGGGAAAACTTTTGTGATTTCTAAGTTCTCTAACTCTTGTACAAACGGCGATCGCTTCTATATTTTCTAATAAGAATCAGAAAATAGAGCTAAATCTCAACAACTCTGTGAGTGTAACAACAAAGCGCGATCGCAATCTCCGAGAATGACAGAACACAGATATAGCGGTGATCATACTTAGCTGATCATACTTATAGCAGTTCTTAATTATGAATCCTCATCTCCCCATCTCCCCATCTCCCCATCTCCCCATCTCCCCACACCTCCCTATCTTTCCCTATTCCCGACTCCCGACTCCCGTTTCAGTTTCCTCAACTACTCTCAAGACGGCAAACACAACTGATTTTTTACGGTTCACACCAATCCCAACAGCCGTTAATTTTCGTAAATTAGACACAGGCAAGGCAACAAAAAGGGGTCAGGAAAAAAACATACATGGGTTTTGACCATAGCAGTCCTAATTGAAACGTGACGGAAATCAGAACTCTTGGTGGATTCTTCCCCAACTTCGGTGATCTTCCCTATGTTCCGACTATCACACCTAATCGAAAATGGCGCTGATTACCCATAACTTTTTTCTTTCCTGCTGCCCCTTGACCGAGAAAATCAGTAGATAATCGGTTATGCAATCGAGAACCGTCCCATCTTAGGTTCGGGAAACCACCCTTCATTAGACTGGCAAATAAAGTTCAGTATAAATAATGGTAATCCAACCGATGGTATAAAAACTCGCAACGGTTATTGCTTGAACCAAAAGGCACGGATAATTCTCTAATCCTCTCCTACCCTACCAGTATTTGTAGTTATAGGCACCCGGAACACTCTTATGGCAAAAGTTGTTGGAATTGACTTAGGTACAACAAACTCCTGTGTAGCAGTAATGGAAGGTGGTAAACCCACGGTTATTGCTAATGCAGAAGGTTTTCGGACAACCCCTTCAGTCGTAGCTTATGCCAAAAATGGCGATCGCTTAGTGGGTCAAATTGCTAAGCGTCAGGCGGTGATGAACCCCGAAAACACTTTCTATTCAGTCAAACGCTTCATTGGACGTAGATACAGTGAAGTCACCAACGAGGCTACCGAAGTATCTTACAAAACTCTCAAGGTTGGTGATAATGTCAAGCTAGATTCCCCAGCTCAAGGAAAGCAATTTGCGCCAGAAGAGATATCAGCTCAGGTGCTGCGCAAGCTGGTTGATGATGCTAGCAAGTATCTTGGGGAAACCGTTACCCAAGCCGTCATTACTGTGCCAGCTTACTTCAATGACTCCCAGCGTCAAGCTACTAAGGCAGCGGGTAAGATTGCTGGTGTTGAAGTGCTGCGAATTATCAACGAACCGACCGCAGCGTCTCTGGCTTATGGTTTAGACAAGAAGAGCAACGAAACTATCCTGGTGTTTGACTTGGGTGGTGGTACCTTTGACGTCTCTATTCTAGAAGTAGGTGACGGGGTATTTGAAGTGTTAGCTACTTCTGGTGACACTCACCTCGGTGGTGATGACTTTGATAAGAAAATTGTTGATCACCTAGCCAAAGAGTTCCAAAGCGCAGAAGGGATTGACCTACGTAAGGACAAGCAAGCTCTACAACGTCTGACTGAAGCCGCAGAGAAAGCCAAGATTGAGTTGTCTAGCGTTATGCAAGCTGACATTAACTTGCCTTTCATCACGGCTACCCAAGAAGGGCCTAAGCACCTGGATATGACCTTGACTAGGGGTCAGTTTGAAGATATTTGCTCTGACTTAATCGACCGTTGCCGCATTCCGGTAGAGAATGCCATCAAGGATGCCAAACTCGATAAGAGTGCCATTGATGAGGTGGTCTTGGTTGGTGGTTCTACTCGGATCCCTGCAGTGCAACAGGTGGTCAAGAAGGTACTTGGCAAGGATCCTAACCAAACCGTTAACCCCGATGAAGTGGTAGCGGTAGGTGCTGCTATCCAAGGTGGTGTATTGGCTGGTGAAGTCAAGGATATCCTACTGTTGGATGTCACCCCCTTGTCCTTGGGTGTGGAAACTCTCGGTGGCGTGATGACGAAACTGATTCCTCGCAACACCACTATCCCCACCAAGAAGTCAGAAACCTTCTCTACTGCTGTGGATGGTCAGACCAACGTAGAAATCCATGTTCTTCAGGGTGAGCGGGAAATGTCCTCTGACAACAAGAGTCTGGGAACCTTCAGATTGGATGGTATTCCCCCTGCACCCCGTGGCGTGCCTCAGATTGAGGTAACCTTTGACATTGATGCCAACGGTATCCTGAATGTTACCGCTAAGGACAAGGGCACTGGTAAGGAACAGTCAATCAACATTACTGGTGCGTCCACCCTATCCGATCAGGAAGTAGACCGGATGGTTAAGGATGCTGAAGCTAATGCAGAGGCTGACCAAGAGCGTCGCGAGAAGATTGACCGTAAGAACCAAGCTGATTCTCTGACCTACCAGGCCGAGAAACAGATTAAAGAACTCGATGATAAATTGCCAGCAGCTGATAAGGAGAAGATCGAAGGGTTGATCAAAGACCTGCGAGAGGCAATTGGCCAAGAGGATGATGAGAAAATCAAGACTCTGACCCCTGAGTTACAACAAGCTCTCTACAGTGTTAGTGCTAACCTGTATCAACAAGCTGAGGGGGCTGCTCAGCCTACTGATCCTGGCACACCAGGTCCTGATGCTGCTGCTTCTGGTAGCTCCGGTGGTGATGATGTCATTGACGCTGAGTTTTCTGAAAGCAAGTAGGGGTTTAGCTAAGCATTCAGCGGTCAGCGGTCAGCGGTCAGCGGTCAGCGCTGAGCCCTGAGCGGTCAGCGGTCAGTGGTCAGCGGTCAGCTTTCCGTAACTCAGATAAAAAAAACGGTTACCTGTTTTATTTTCAAACTGATAGCTGATAACTGACTAACTGATAGCTGATAGCTGATGACTGATAGCTGAATACTTACATGGCTAATAGCTAATGGCAGATAATCCTAAACCTTAGTCTATCCTTGTCTAAAGTCTAATAAAGGTTGATGAGAATTTGATTACTCGTCAACCTTTTGCTTATTGGATTTTAGGGAGTAGGCAGTAGGGAATAGGGAATCGGTAATCGGAAAAAAATTATCACAATTACAACAGGGATTGCTATATGATAAATTAGTAGCTAAAGTCTAGGCAAAAGGCAAAGGGCAAGAGGCAAGAGTCGTCACTTAGTGTCGTCACTTAGTAGAGTAGAATTGATGAATAATAGATTCTATCAGTACTTTTAGGCAAAAAAGTAAATCTTTAAAATAGTTTATCGGTGACATTTTAAAACATCAAAACATCAAACTAAAAGCAACTTTTGCCGGGAGCAGGTCTTGCTTTGCTGAAACATTAGTACTATTTTCCAGTAGAGCAAGCAATTACCCATGAGGGGGCTATAGATAATGTACAAATATTCATCCAGGACTAGCTCCCCTTCAGACCTATTACCTATTACCGTCTTGATGCAAAGCGCGAGTGGGGGAAACCACGCCAGTTGCTCATGGGGGAGACCCCCAAGACCGCACTGGCTCCCCAAGACCGCGCTGCATCGCTATTACCCATTACCTATTACCTATTACCTTAGTACTAATGTTGCTGCATAAGTGACATGCTCCCACTTTTGCCTCTTGCCTCTTGCCTCTTGCCTCTTGCCTCTTGCCTCTTCTGAATTACCGATTACCGATTCCCTACTCCCTAAAAACATTACCCAACTGAAAACGCTATTGTGGATAAACAAACGATTGATTCAATTCAAAACCTCCGCTACCAAGCTGCATCGTTGCTAGTTTATCAATCAGTCTTGAGTGAAGGGGTAGGTTTAGCTTTTTTGAAACTCTTAGAAGCTCTGGTTAACAGGGATGTGGATGATATCCGTTGTTTAAACGCTTATGGTGACTGGTTTCAAGA
>NZ_JAAHIG010000319.1:0-10203 GCF_010692305.1 Moorena sp. SIO4G3
GCTGCTACCTGGGATAGCAGGTTTTCTGGCACTTCCGCTTGTGCTAATACTGCCAAGGGTAGTAACCCTGGGGTGGTAAGTAATGGTTGTGGATCACATTCCCAAATCCGAATCACCCGGTAGCGGAAGGATAGGTTCCTCTCGGTAAATTGATTCACAAATACTCCAGCTAATCGGGTTGGTTTCAGAAAAATTATTACCTGTTCAATATGACAGCGATACTGTCGATATAACCTCACCCAATAATCCAGCATCCGTAGGGGTAAGGGAGGTTCAGATTGGGGTAAGGTTTGAAATTCCAGATGCAAGATAGCATCAGCAACTCGCACAAAAAACAAGGCATCTGCCCGAATTGGTTCTGTGCTTAATTCGGTGTTGAGAATTTCGATATCCTCTGCTGGTTCTTGGTTAAACAACCAACGGGTAAAGGCTTGGGGATATTGTTCAACAAGATATTTTAGGGTACTATCGTAAGTCATTACACATCTGATCTAACTAAGTCAATTCTGGTTAACTAATCGAAAAGAGGGTTAAGAGCCACAAATTCGACGACTCGAACCTATCCCAAATCATCTTCAATTCTTGATGCAATAGCGAGTGGAGGAAACCCCTGCGTGAAGGCGCTGCATCGCTAAAGCCAGGGAAAGGTATGTCGGAAATATTGGGCACTTAACTCACTCTTGAAATTCCCAGTAAACCCCGACAATCATTAACGAAATGTCGGGGTTTACAACCCAGGTAAAATGATTGCTATTGTTGGGGTATTTTTTATATTTTATCACATTTTTTAACCATAAATTTAATTGAAGTAAAGTAATTTTCTTAAACGTATTATTCGCTAAAAATGGTACTAACTTATTTAAGTTAAATCTCTATTTTTCTATTAGTCAGAGGCAACGAGATTCAAAAGTCCCCCTTATTAAGGGGGATTTAGGGGGATCTAAAAGGAATCACCCAAACTGACATGTGTCTTAAATAAAGGGTGCATTTCCTAAAAGCTGTTTGACTCGGTGGTGCGTTACGGGGTGGGCTATTTCAATGGTGGCAAAGAGGCAGAAAATCAGGGCGAGCCCACCCCTAACGCACCCTACGCAAAATTTACAAAAGTGAGATACACCCTAAATAAACGCTAATGTATGCTTTCTAATTTCTATGCAATAGTTTTTTTTTACTAATCCTAAAACTTCCAAAAAAAAACTTTTTAATACCCTTGAAAAACCAATTCATAATCATTACAATAATCAATATAAACTAAGTTGGAGTTTTTCACAATGTCAGAACAATTTACTCGCAATTTCAAGAAAAAACCGACTCAGCACACTCTCAAAGGTCCTCGTGAATCAGTAATCAATAGTATGCATATGCTTTATTCCCTAGGCTATGCCGAGATTGCCGAGTGGACTCCTCTAGAACCAACGGATATTCCAGGAGAAGTAATGACTACTATGACGAAGTATTGGTTGTTGCCATAACACCTTAACTTTCTGGGGGGTTTTCCCCCCCTTGGCCTTGGGTTTCGGAAATTTCTGACATATGTGATTGCCATAGCCGTGGATAGTATTTCTACGGCTATTTTTTTTTGAATTAAGAATTAAGAATTAAGAATTAAGAATTGGGAATCGGGAATTGGGAATCGGGAATCGGGAATCGGGAGTCGGGAGTCGGGAATCGGGAATTGGGCATTGGGAATCGGGAATCGGGAATCGGGAGTCGGGAGTCGGGAATCAGGAATCGGGAGACGCAAGAGAGTTTTGTTCCCCCCAAAATTGGGGGGCTAGGGGGGCGTGCGCCATACCCAGAATCAGCAACACCCAATAATTACCGAGACAATTCTTTCCTTCTGCCCTTCTCCCCATTTCCCTGTGATCGGATCTGACGAAATCGCCCTTACACAAAAAAACTACCCCTCTCTCCTTTTCTCTGTTGTTCTCTGTTCTCCCCCCACACTCCCCCTTTGACCCTAAATGTAAAAACCTACTCCCGACTCCCGACTCCCGATTCCCGACTCCCGACTCCCGACTCCCGACTCCCGACTCCCGACTCCCGACTCCCTTTGCTATCATTTAAATCTGCAACTGGCATTCTCCCATGAGCCGCCAATCCAGTGTCCGTATCGTTCTAGGACTTCTTTTCCTCTCCAGCGTCACCATTACCCTGTGGCTCGGTGATCTTCCTGCTACCACCTGGCAACTGCAAGTGGGAAACCCAGCCACAGCTCAATCTCCTGATGCTAGGCAACTTGTCCAACAAGGGGTGGAACACTACCAACTCGGTAATTTTACTAGCGCTATAGAGTATTGGCAAACTGCCCTAACTACTTATCAACAAACCAACAACCGCCCTAACCAAACTATTGTTCTAGAAAACCTAGCGAGAGCTTATCAGCAAATTGGTCAAATCGACCAAGCCATTAACTACTGGGAAAAAGTCATCACTAATTATCAGCAACTGGGGGATTTACAACAGGTAGGGCGGATGCTTACTGAACTGGCTCAAGCTTATAGTAAATTGGGGCAAAATCAAAAAGCGATCGCATTATTATGTGGTACCATTAATTACGATTACCCCCAAGATCACCCCTGTGTGCCAGAAAGTGCCTTACAACTGGCTCACAGCCATCAAGACCAACTTGGAGTTGCTGCGGCTCTGGGGAGTTTAGGGGATGCTTATCGCCTCAGGGGCAAATACGATCTAGCGATTAACTATCTCGAAGAGAGCTTAACGATTGCCCAAGAAATTGACCACCTTCCCTATCAATCCTCAGCCCTGAATAGTTTAGGAAATGCCTACAGTAGCAAAGCTCAGCTCAGCTATCGTCGGGCAAACTCTGCTGACAAAATCGGCTACACAAGAAAGGCTTTGGCACTCGAAGCAAAAGCTAAAAATAACGATAGCGAAGCACTAAAGTATTTTCAGAAAAGCCTCGATATTGCTATTACTCAAAACGACCAATCCGGTCAAATCCGGGCAAGGCTTAATGAGATTCCCCTGTACTACCGCCTTAGTGAATCTAGCGCTAGTGTTATGAAATGGCAAAAAGAATGGCAAAAAGCCTACTCCCTCTTGGAAACTCTACCAGATTCCCAGGATAAGGTTTATGCTGCCATTGAGTTAGCTAACCTGTTGCAACCGATTGCTCCAGCTCATGAAACCAGTCCCTGGATGCGATGCTATCAGCCCAAACTAGAACCCCAGGCTACTGCACTCCTCGCTCAAGCAGTTTCAATAGCGCAACGGATTAATGACCACCGCTCCCAATCCTTTGCCCTAGGGGAACTGGGTCATATCTATGAGTGTCGTGACCAGTATACCAAAGCCCTAGAGTTAAGCCAACAGGCTAGGTTAGCAGCTGAGCAAAACTTGCTCGCAAAGGATAGTCTGTACTTGTGGGAGTGGCAAACAGCACGAATTTTTAAAGACCAGGGGAAAGTAGATGAGGCAATTGGAGCCTACGAAAACGCGATCGCTACTCTCGAAACAATCCGTAGCGATATCCTAACTGCTAGTCGAGATGTCCAATTTGATTTTCTTGACACCGTTAACCCAATTTACCGACAGTTAGTGGAATTGAGGTTAGAGGGAGATCAAACTTTCCTAAAATCAGCTTCACCCGATGTGCGTACTCAGAATATTAACATTGTCCTGAAAACCATTGATGGTCTCAAACTAGCAGAATTACAAGATTATTTTGGTAACGACTGTGTGTTAGCACCAGTGAATCCAGCCAGAGTTGACCTAGTCAGTACTCGGACAGCAGTGATTAGCACCATTATCCTCAAAGACCGAACTGCAGTAATTTTAAGTCTGCCGAATGGTGAAAAGCAATGGTCGTGGATTGATAGTAATCGCGACAGTCTAAGAGAAGACATTAATCAATTTCGTGAAGAACTAGAAAGCTTTTTTCAGCCTTACAATTCCCAACAAGCACAAAAAATTTACAATGGGTTGATTCGTCCTTTTGCTAATCAATTAGAACAAGCTCAAATAGAAACCCTGGTCTTCATCAATGATGGCATCCTACGCACTGTGCCAATGGCAGCCCTCCACGACGGGGAAAAATTTTTAATTGAACGCTATGCGATCGCAACCACTCCCACCCTCACCCTGACTGAGCCTAAAGCATTAACAGCTGGGAGTTGGCGAGCACTGGTGTTGGGCTTAACCAAAGAAGCTATTGTCGATGGTCGTACATTTCACGCCTTGAGCAATGTATCCACAGAAGTTAAGGCAGTGACACAGACCATACCAGATAGCAAACAGCTACTGGATGAGGAATTTACCCGCGATCGGTTACAAGAAGAATTAGGCACAACAGTTTACCCGATTATTCACATAGCTACTCACGGTGAATTCGGCACTGAACCCGAAGATACTTTCCTAGTCACTGGGGAAAATGATCAACTCACCATTGATGAATTAGATCGGGTAATTCGCAGTGTAGCTAGTACTACTGAGCCAGTGGAGTTACTATCCCTTACTGCCTGTCGAACCGCCACTGGTGATGACCGAGCAGCATTAGGTTTAGCAGGTGTAGCTATTCAAGCAGGAGCCAGAAGTGCTTTAGCATCGCTTTGGTTCATTAATGATCAAACCACTGCCGAAATTGCTGCCCAATTTTACCAGGGTTTGCGACAATCAAACTTAAACAAAGCCCAAGCGCTTCGTGCTGCTCAAATCGCTTTACTTGAAGCAGGAGGACAATATGCTCGCCCCGCCTATTGGGCACCTTATCTAGTAATTGGAAATTGGTTGTAATCTTAGGTGTGTCAGAGATTACTGAATCATTAATCTACTATTATATGGAATAGTTTCCAACAGACTTGAGTCAACTTGCGTCTCCTGCAAACCTAGAAGGTGCTGCATCAAGACAAGAATTTTTGGCCCTTGGTGCCACAGCGATCGCAAACAGCGTGATCAATGTCCGCACCCCGCTCTTGCCTAGACGGGGCTTCCAAACATCGGACTATTTTTTGTGAGTTGAGTTAGACAAACTCTTATATACTAACCAATGACTGCTAAACAGCTTGCTACCATCGTGAACAAAGTTCCTATTCTCAGCATTGACTTAGGTCGCACCTCCACTAAAGCTTGTATCAGCCGTTACCCCGATGGTGTAGTGCTCATTCCTGCCAACGTTGCCCATCTTACCGTTGAGCAAGTGCGTCGGGGTGGGTTTGAAGCTCGACTGGGTGACCCTCTATTAGATATTTGGCTGGAGTATCAAGGCAAAGGATACGCCATTGGACAACTAGCTGCTGACTTCGGAGCTAACTTGGGTGTTGGTCAATCGAAAGTAGAAGATGCCTTGATAAAAGTTTTTGCCTGCGTAGGACATTTCGAGCTTCAAGGTGACTTGGCAATTATCATGGGATTGCCCTACCATTCCCAAGAGCAGTTTGAGCGTGAAAAAGAGGAATTAATTGGTATCCTGGCTTCTCCTCATGTCATGTACTACAGAGGGGAACAAGTCTCGATTACGATTAAGAAAGTTTGGGTAATACCAGAGGGCTATGGTAGCTTGATCTGGGTTGAAGTTCAGGAAAACGATCCATCCGATAGCGGATTACATGACCGTTCCGTCGCCGTTGTGGATATTGGCCACCAAACCACTGACTTTATCATGGCAGATTCGTTCCGATTTGCTAGAGGAGCATCTCAGAGTGAAGCATTTGCCATGAATGAGTTTTATGATCAATTAGCTGCCCAAATTCAGGGAGCTGACAGTCAATCGTTACTATTAATCAAAGCGGTTAATCGTCCAGAGGGAGAGCGATTTTATCGTCCTAAGGGTGCTGCTCAGCCCACAGACCTCGACGAAATTATACCGAGTTTGCGCAAAAGTTTTGCCCGTGAACTATCTGATCGCTTGCTCGCTTGGCTACCAGAACGCACCACAGACGTAGTCGTGACCGGTGGTGGTGGACAATTCTTCTGGAATGATCTTCAACTTATCTTTAAGGAAGCTAGACTCAAGGGTTACTTAGCTCAACCCTCTCGAAAAGCCAATGCTTTGGGACAATACATTTATGGAGAGGTGCAGAAGCAATCAGCATCTCGATAAATTTTATTGTAATTATCCAGTAGGATTATAGGAATAATTCCCATGGCAGCGATCGCAAAAAAAGTAAATAAAACAGTAGCATTTACCACTAACCGGGAGGATCAAGCCCTACTAAAGGCAGTGGAGAAAGAACTAGCTAAGGGTCAGTATCCTAGCTTTAGCATGTTTTGCAAGCAAGCTATCCAAGAGTTTCTGTTAAAACCAGAATCCTCTCAGGAAAAAGCATCCTCCCAGGAAACAACCGAGGGAACAACCGAGGAAACAGCAAGTGTTGGAAATCTTGAAGACAAGCTAACCCAACTGCAGCAGCAATTAACTGAAGTGGTACAGACGTTATCCGTTCAGAGTCCTAGCCAACTGAATAGTCAGCTAACTGATCTGACTCAACGAATTGAGGAAATAGACTCTAATACAACTCAACAATTGACCCAGTTACAACAGCAGCTTGGGAAATTAGAGCAAGTTCTATCTACTGAAGAATCCTCTGAACAACTTGATGATCAATTGACAGCCTTAATCCAACAGGTCAAGCAAGTCGATGACCGTTCTCATCAACAACTCGAACACTTAAAACAGCAAGTTGCTGGTGTAGAAACAGTGCTGTCCAATTTTAGTACGACGGATGTGTCTCGCGCCACAGAACAGGGATCCACAGCAAAAGCGACTAGAGAGTCAGATGCTACGGCTCAAGTAGGATGGGAAAAAGACGCTGATCAATCTGATGATCCGTTACTAAGTCGCTTGGGTTCTTTATTAGAGGATTTTTAATTAACTGTATACTAATATGACAAAACGCAGAGTTGGACTGCTGTTTGGTGGTGTCTCAGGAGAACACGAAGTTTCGATTAGTTCTGCAAGAGCGATCGCAAACGCTCTGTGTGCCGATGAAAATGCCTCTAAGTACGAATTGGTGCCAGTGTACATTCAAAAAAATGGCATCTGGACAGCGGTCGAAACTATCGCACAGGTTTTAGACTCGGGAACTCCCCTAGAATCTGCTCCTAAGGGTAATGTCTGGGAATTTCCTGCCGTTGTCAGTGAGGTAGATGTCTGGTTTCCCATCCTCCATGGGCCAAATGGGGAAGATGGCACAGTTCAGGGATTACTAACCCTAATGGGAGTCCCCTTTGTCGGTAGTGGTGTTTTGGGTTCAGCTGTAGGCATGGACAAGCTGGCAATGAAGACAGTATATGCCCAAGCCGGATTACCCCAAGTCAACTACATGGAAGTTTTGCGATCGCAAGTTTGGTCTGATCCCTGTGTATTTACCAAACTCTGTGACCAAATTGAGGAAACCTTAGACTATCCCTACTTTGTCAAACCAGCTAATTTAGGCTCATCGGTAGGGATTGCCAAAGTGCGATCGCGTTCTGAATTAGAAGCCGCCTTAGATAATGCTGCTAATTATGACCGCAGGTTGATTGTAGAAGAAGGGGTAGTAGGGCGAGAAGTAGAGTGTGCTGTACTAGGGAACGATCATCCCAAAGCCTCAGTAGTTGGTGAAATTACCTATGAGAGTGATTTCTATGACTACGAAACCAAATACACTCAGGGTCAAGCGGACTTGTTAATCCCCGCTCCCTTGCCTAGTGACGTAACTAGTCAGATTCAGGAAATGGCAATCCAGGCGTTTACTGCCGTTGATGGGGCTGGTTTAGCACGGGTAGACTTCTTTTATGTCGAAGCCACTAAGGAAATCTTCATCAACGAGATCAACACCTTACCAGGTTTTACGGCAACCAGTATGTATCCCCAACTGTGGGCAGCTACAGGTGTTCCGTTTCCAGAATTAGTGGATCAGTTAATTCAACTAGCAATAGAGCGGGCTTGAATCTTAGTCCTAAAGGAATATCATAGGAAAGGCTATGCCCAAGATTGACCTGAGTTAAACAATTTGAGGAGATAAACTTGGAACGGACATTTCTGATGGTTAAGCCGGATGGTGTACAACGGAATCTTGTTGGTCAAATCATCCAGCGTTTTGAGACAAAAGGTTTTACCTTAGTTGGGCTGAAGCTTATGAACGTCAGCCGTGAACTTGCCGAACAGCATTACGCTGTTCACAAAGAGAGACCTTTCTTTCCCAAACTAATCGAATTCATCATCTCTGGTCCTGTAGTAGCAATGGTCTGGGAAGGAAATGGAGTAGTGGCTTCCGCAAGAAAGATGATTGGTGCTACCAAACCTCTGGAAGCTGAACCAGGAACCATTCGGGGCGATTATGGGTTAGACACAGGTCGCAATCTTATCCATGGCTCAGATGCCATTGAGACAGCGCAGCAGGAGATTAGTCTTTGGTTTAAGGACGAAGAGCTAGTTAGCTGGGAACCAACCATAACCTCTTGGCTTTATGAGTAACGGTAACATTTACCTTTAAACGGGAAGTCCAACGCTCTACCCATGTTTGGTGAGCGTTGGGATTATTGATTGGGAGATGGCGGAATTCTTCCCGACTCTTGTTAAAAGCAGTTAGCGGCTAGCTTCTTTTGCCCTTTAGTCTTTCGTCAAAGCCGGTCGCCCTTCGTTTTCTACAGGAATTGGCTCAAGGTCTGGGGTCTTAGACTTTTCAGAAAATCCCCACATGAACACTAGGGCAATGGCAGCAACCATTAACCATTCCGGTGGCACTAATTCCGGTTTAATCGCTCTGACCAACAGCCGCAATCCCACAAAACCCACGGTAATGTAGCCAGCATCCTCCAGATAGACATACTCTTTCAACCAACGAATAAATAAGCCCGCCATGAAGCGCAGGGCAATTACCCCAATGGTGCCACCAGCAATAACCAGCCAGGTCTGGTCAGAAATTGCGATCGCTGTCGTGACACTATCCAAGGAAAAAGCTAAATCGGTAACAGCAATTAGCGGAATTGCCTGCCATAGAGAAGTGAACTTCGGGCCATGATGGTGATGGTCTTGATCTTGATCAGATCTGAAATACTCAAAGACCAACCAGAGCAGATAGGCTGCTCCCAATAACTCAAACTGCCAAAACTGCACTACCCAAGTGGCTGTGAGAATCAAAGTGATTCGTAGCACATAGGCAACTGCTAAGCCCAAGTTAAGAGCATGGCGTTGAAGTTGTTTGGTCTGTAAGCCTTGGGAGATCGCAGCTAATGCGATCGCATTATCAGCAGACAGTACAGCTTCTAGTGCCACCAGAATCAACAAAACCACAGGAGCCTCAAGCCCAACATTAAACGATGAGTTAAGAATTTGGTCTAGCATTAAAAATTATTAAGGTCTTAAAGGGTTAACTTAGTATATGTAATATATGTAATCGCCAAAATTACTAAAACTTTGATATCTAACTTAATTAATCTTAACATTTAATCAGAATTTTAGTGCAGTGCGACCCTACTGAGGTTCCAACACCCACACCGAACCGGCAGCAAGATAAAGGTACATAGCTGTGATCCCAATTTGATATCAACCTAAGCTACAAGGATTCTAATATCTGGATTGGACAAGTTATTGTGATAAAATTCCATAACTAGCCCAATTAGTTGGCTGTGGTGCGACCCGTGGCAAATTTGATTACGGGTCAAGGGCACCGTTAATGGTATAGAATATCGCTCAAATAAAGGAGATTGTATACGATGGCTATTTCAGATGCGCAAGTTATCGGAGCTCTATTGCTGGCTTTGCTTCCGGGATTTCTAGCCTTCCGGCTGTCTACGGAACTTTACAAATAATCCTGGGAAGCTCAAAGCCTTGCTCCAAAGCGGCCTGGATCTAGAGCGGACAAAGGATCAACAAAATCGTTTGATTGACCCCAGCCATAATCTAGGATGTGGGTGGGGTTAGCTAAACTAGTTAATGAATCGCGAAGCCTCATTAAAGCTAGTGAAATCCATGGGGAGATGGAAAAGAGGAAGAGAACCTTGCTAGCTAAGTCTTTGATGAATAAGTCTTTGATGAATAAGTCTTTGATTAAAAAGAGGGGCTTGTCACAGTTGATTGAAATATACACTAATCTACCACTATCTCCAAGCCTGTGGTAGATCATAACTAGGGCACTTGTACCACTCCGTAAGGCGGTCGAACTTACGGGACTCTCCAGGAACACTCTAAGGAAGTATGCAGATAATGGGACAATCAAATGGGAAAAAACCCCAGGAGGAACTAGATTCTTTGACACA
>NZ_JAAHIG010000032.1:0-71169 GCF_010692305.1 Moorena sp. SIO4G3
ACCGTAAGATAGTGGAGCCTTGTCTTGATGCAGTCGCTCATGGGGGAAACCCCCAAGACCGCGCTGCATCGCTATTAACAAATATTGAACCCTTTTCTGCATAACCTGCTAACTATAAAGGCTCCACTATCTAAGGTTTCGTCTCCGGGGGAACCCCCAAGACCGCGCTGCCTCCCCAAGACCGCGCTGCATCGCTGTTTTCAGGCTACGTTTTGAATAAATCCGGTAAAAAAAGCTAGAATAGTTGAACAAGTCGTGTGACGCATTCCCCCACCTCGTCCAGGTGGGGGTTAGTCCACGGCAATAACAATAGCCAAGAAAAGTGGGAAGATCAATGGGCGATTGTCGTCTAAAATTTTGTAGACTATAATATTAACTGTAGGAGGATTTGTTAGAAAGCGTGAAGAAGCCAGCTAAGGTGATCAGAACTGACAAGTGGCAGCTTAATCCAACTCCCGATCAGAAGTTATTATTTGGGGAGACGGTTAAGGTGTATCGCCGTGCTTGTCGGTATTTAGTTGGCATCATTTATGCTCACTGGTCTGAACTGGGAGAGTTAACAGCAGATCAGCTGACTCCGGCTGTCGAGAAACTTATGCATCAGACAGCTAAACGTCCTGATGTAAAATACCCCCAATTCAATAAATCCTTTTACAAATTCCCCAGCTATCTGCGACGCGCTGCGATGGCATTTTCTGCGGGGCTTGTCAGTAGCTTTGTTACTCGCTACCGAGAATGGCAATCGGGGAACAGAAACAAAAGAGATGCCAAACCTCCAAAACTAAACGCAGACACTGGTTGTTATCCCTCTTTGTATAAAGGTCAATGCTATAAATTACATGGCTTTGACCAAGTAGAAATTAAAGTTTTTAATGGCTCTGACTGGGTTTGGACAACTATCCAAATCACTGGACTCAGAGAGCGTCATTTGGTGGCAACCAATAAGATGATGTCTCCCTCATTGGTATTCAATGAGAAATGTTGTCACCTATCTGTTCCGTTTACTTGTAAACCAGAAAAAAGAAAACCAGAAGCTAACGTTACTGCGGTAGATCTGGGAATTAATACTACTGCAACAATAGCGGTTGTCACTCATAGCGGCACTGTAATCCACCGCGATTTTATTCATCCGGGGAGAGACATAGACCGTAGGGACAAACGACTGAAATCCGTATCTATGCGGGCATCATTGACCATGGGGAAAGGAGGAAAGCTCCATAAAGGTTTTTGCTCTAGAACCTATGAGAAATGCCGAAGAATCAACCATCAAATCGGCCATATCGTTTCTAAGCGAATTGTTGAGATTGCTGAGCAATTTAATTCTGAAGCTATCGTGTTCGAGAATCTCAAGGGCTGGAAGCCAAAAGGTGGGAAAAAACGATCTAACCTTCGGCAAAGATTCCACGGATGGCTTAAGGCAAAAATTCGCAATTTTACTGAAATGAAATGGGCTGAACTGGGAGGCAAAGTAATAGAGGTCGTAGCAGCTTACACCTCAAAACTTGCCTATGATGGTTCCGGCACGGTTAAGAGAAATTTAAAAAAATACTCCCTAGCGACCTTTCCCTCAGGTAAGCGTTTTAATGCCGATCTCAACGGCGCTTACAATATCGGTGCTAGAGGTGTGTTTAAACTCGTTGGCAGAAATGGCCATGAGGGTCGTTCCAGCAAAAGATCTGGACGACCGCCTAGAAGCTGGGCTTGCTTGTGTGACCTGTGGACTAGATTGGGTAGTTCAAGGTTAGCATAGGACACCACCACCTCGTTCAGGTGGTGGAAGCTTCATGTTTGCTAGAATACCTAACTTTTGCTGTTAAATATGAGCAATCATTGCTAATCACGTAATGGCTAAGCAAGTAACGGTTAAGCAAGTAACCTAATCAGCAACCGGGAAATAAGCGATGTGTTTGAACCGAGTACTCGCTAACCCAAAAAACTACCCGAACCATTACCGAAACAATTATTGATAAACGGCCAACAGCCCAAGCTTCACTTTGTGGCGTTTATGTTTCCAGGACAGGGAGCACAATATGTCAATATGGGGCTGGAACTAACCCATGACCTATCAACTCCTCCTGGGTCAGGAACTATCCTTACCAAGGATTAACGGGCCATCCCAATCGGTTATTTCCAGTCTTAGTGAAGCGAACGCGCCCCGCGTGACGATTCGCGTAGCGTGGCCCAAAGGCCAAGGTCAATCGCGAAGCGGTTCCTTTCCGGCATTGCCCGACGCTGCGCGAACGGAACATCGCATTATCGCGCGCCACACTCTCAGAAAGTGGTTGAGCAGCTGGTGCTCACGTTGGTACATCATCCAGGACAGGAGCAATCCGATCTAACCTTATTTCCCAGATTCTCCAGATTATCAAAACATCTTAGACGTTTAAAACCTCTGCACAACAGCGGCGGGGTTGAAAACAACTGACAGACTTGAGTCTGTCGTGTCTAATTGAGGGATTTTTAAGTTATCAATCCAATCTTCAATGAGTTGAGTGATGGTTTGAGCTGGAATTTCAGAAATTTTACGCAAGCATTTTTTTAAATCTGCTGATATTAATCTATAGTCATAGGTGGCCTATTTGTTTATGTTTTTATACAAAATCTTGACATTTTATTTATTCCTATCTATCTTGTAACTAGATAAATTGGAAAATTATTTCAAATTTAAATTAAAACTAAACGTTCCCTAGACTTTAAACTATTCTATAACTCATCAATAGTTATTAGAAAAAACAACTTATGAAAAAGTTCAAAACCGGTTTTAAGCGAATTGAGCAAGACCTACAGGAACTAGGAAGCCGTTTTTCAAACGTAGATCTAGTTGGGATAGACTTAGATGAGATTCAAAGCCAATTGGAAAGTATTGCCGAGACGGAAAAAAAACTAAAAGAATCTCTAGCAGAAGTCTCACAGTTAAAGTTAGAATCAAAGGAGATAATCAAGGAGATAACCGAAGCCCATAAAAAGTTTGAGCAGCGTTTTACAGAACCGATCAAGAGCCATGAGCGAGAACAGGAAAATTTGGAGTACTTCAAGTCAGAATCAAAGGAGATAATCAAGGGAATCACCCAATCACAGAAAAGTTTTGAGCAGCGTTTCACTGAGCTTACAAACAGCCATGAGCGAGAACAGCAAAATTTTGAGCAGCGTTTCACTGAGCTTAGAGATAATAATCACCTGCAAGTTGAAACCCTAAAGTTAGAACTATTGAAAGCCGAAACTCGATTAAACGTCTATGGTTATCAGATCGAAAAGTTTCAGGATTATATGACTAGTATCGAAACTAATTTTGCGGATATTAGAAATGATTTTCGTAGTTTACCCAACCAAATACAAACTTTAGTTGATCCAGGAGTAGTTCAAAGTCAACAAAAAACTATTAAAAAACTTAACAAACAAATCAGGATGATATGGTCTACTATGATAGGCATATTGATTTTATGCTTGTTTATTGCCGCTTGGGCTGGGTTTAAGTAGCCTCCTGAAGATATAGCGTCAGCTGTCAGCCTAATGCTGTCAGCCTAATGCTAACAACTTAAAATAAACCTTCCGTAGCATGCGCATCCCACAAACGGTCGAATTTAAGAGTTCGAGATTACGCTGTCGCGCATTTAAACCACCTTTGATTCAATCAGACTAAGTCTTGAAGAAATCCTGAAAAAAAGCTAAACCAGTTAAGTTTAATAACTAAAATTTAGTAGAATAGTAAACGTTTGCTGTGAAATATGGCAATCATGGCTAAGCACTTAATGGCTAAGCAAGTAACCCAATCAGCAACAGGGAAATCAGGGATGTGTTAGAACCGAGTACTCGCCAACCCAAACAACTACCAAAACAATTACCCAAACAACTATTCATAAATGGCCAACAGCCCAAGCTTCAGCCGGTGGCATTTATGTTTCCAGGACAGGGAGCACAATATGTCAATATGGGGCTGGAACTAACCCATGAAATATCAACATTTCGTGTACTGATTGATCGATGCTCAGAACTCCTCAAACCCCATCTGGGCATTGACCTGCGCCATGTACTCTACCCAAAGCAGGAACAGACTAATCAGGCCACAGAGCAACTGAAACAGACTAGTATTACCCAGCCAGCCCTGTTTGTGATCGAGTACGCCCTAGCTCAGTTATGGATGTCGTGGGGAGTCCGTCCCCAAGGGATGATCGGTCACAGTATTGGTGAATATGTGGCAGCCTGTGTAGCTGGGGTCTTCTCCTTAGAGGATGCATTATCTCTGGTTGCCCTTCGAGGGCAGATGATGCAACAACTGCCTGCTGGCTCCATGCTTGCTGTTCCTTTACCGGAAGAGGAGGTGCAATCCCTGCTCGGTCAGGAACTATCCTTAGCAGTGATTAACGGGCCATCCCAATCGGTGATTTCTGGTCCTACTGATGCGATCGCATTATTACAAAACCAATTGGATCAACAAGGGCTAGAGTACCGCAGGCTACATACCTCCCATGCCTTTCATTCCAAGATGATGGAACCGATCTTGGACTCTTTCACCGACCAGGTAAAACAGGTTAGTCTCAATCCCCCACAAATTCCCTACCTATCTAATGTTACTGGCACTTGGATTACAGCGGAGCAAGCAGTCAATCCACGCTATTGGGCACAGCATCTGCGGCAAACTGTCCGATTTTCTCAAGGTGTGCAACAGTTGTTGAAACAACCAGAGACCATCCTGCTAGAAGTAGGGCCTGGGCGAACCTTGAGCACATTAACGAAACGACACTCTCAGAAAGCGGTTGAGCAGCTGGTGCTAACGTCGGTACGTCATCCACGACAGCAGCAATCCGATCTAACCTTCTTGCTCACTACCGTAGAACAGCTCAGGGAAGCAGGGGTACCAGTAGATTGGGAGCGATGCAGTCGGCCAAAGGGGGTTTCCCCCATGAGCGACTGCATCAAGAATGGATGCCATAGTCAGACACCTGACCAGCAAGACATCCCAAGACACAAGGGCCAAGAAGATGATACCCAAAAAGACAACAGTACTCTGGAGTCAGAGTCATCCAAGACCTTTGTTGCTCCCCGAGATGACTTAGAACGTCAACTGACCAAGATTTGGGAAAACGTCTTAGGAATCAAATCTATCAGTGTTACAGATAACTTCTATGACCTAGGAGGAGACTCTCTCCTAGCGGTGCGCCTGTTTGCTGAGATTGAGAAGGTTTTCCATAAAAAACTGCCCTTAGCTTCTCTGCTAATGGCTCCCACTGTAGCGCAATTAGTAAACCAGCTGCGCCAAGACCAAGGAGCAGCACCTTGGTCCTCAGTAGTACCGATTCAGCCCAATGGTTCCAAACCGCCTCTATTTTGTATTCATGGAGCCGGTGGTAACATTCTTAGCTTTCGGGATTTGGCACGTTATTTGGGTTCGCAGCAACCCTTTTATGGACTCCAATCATTAGGTCTTGATGGCAAACAGACTCCCCTGACCACAGTTGAAGATATGGCTCGCTGCTACCTCAAGGAAATACGTAGTATTCAGCCCAAGGGTCCCTATTTTCTGTCAGGATACTGCTTTGGAAGTAAGATTGCTCTGGAGATTGCTCAGCTGCTCCGCTTAGACGGTGAGACAGTGGCTCTGCTAGCTCTGCTTGAACCTAGCCCTCTTGAATTCTCCACAAGTGAAAACCAAGTTCCCTATCAACGTAGCTATAGTGATCGATTAAAGGGACTGTTTCACCGATTGATTCATAGAGGTTTTCAAGATGTACTCAAGCAGCAATTCCTAAAGCTTGTTTCTAAGTTATATCAGTCCTTTGGGATTTCCTTACCGCAATCTCTCCAAATCATCAAAGTCCAAGAAGCTAACACCTTCGCGTCAAAAAATTATGTGGCCAAACGCTACTATCCAGACCCAGTAACAATGTTCTTGACCAGTGAGCGAATTGCCCAGTCTCCAGAACTCCAAAAAGGCTGGATAGAGTTAGTTACTGGAAACCTGGAAATCCAGGAAATCTCTGGTAAGCACTTAGATGACCAACCAGGAAGTTTTCTCAAAGACCCCCATGTAGAGCTACTTGCTGAAAAAATTAAGGCTTCTATAGATCAGGTAATTGTTAGTTAATTGTTAATTTCAACCTAAGCATATGCGCTACGCGCACGCTACGCGAACAGCCGTCAGCTGTCAGCGGTCAGCTTTGTGGCACAGGCTTCTAGCCTGTGACTTCACGTGGCCATTGGCCAAGGCAAATAGCTGATAGCTGATAGCTGATAGCTGATAGCTGATAGCTGATAGCTGATAGCTTAAGAATTGATAACTTCCTGATATAAACTCAACATTTGTTCACCGATTATCTCCCATGACCAATTCTCTGAGACTATCACTCGTCCTTTGAGTCCCATAGATATGCGTTTTTCCCCATTAATTGCTAACTGCAACAGTGCTTGATCTAAATCATTGATCACTTGGGATAGGTTATCCACAGGCACTTTAATTCCCCAGTCTTCTTGAACCATCAACGAGGGTCCACCAATATCGAGACAAACCACAGGTCTACCAGACGCCATTGCTTCCAACACCACCGTCGGCCAATGATCATGGAAGCTCGGATGCATTAACACGTCCACCTCTGCCATCCGTTGTAGCACCTGATCACGAGAAAGCTTTCCCCAAAAACGTACAGCATCACCGCATCCAAGCTCTTTAGCCAATTTCTGTAGTCCCTCCTTTTCAGGACCATCACCAATCAGCCAGTATTCACTAGTGGGGTGTTCACGATGGAACTGGGCAAAGGCACGGATGCCCAATGCAAACCCTTTCCAACCCAAAAATCTCCCGATACTAACTACTCGAAAGGGTTCGTCTTGGCGCTGGGGCAGTTGACCTAATCTCTCAATATCCTTTTGATTAAGACCAAAGGGAGGAAAAGCCTTAACTGGTAAATTGTCTGACCATTGGCTCGCTTCCCGAGATAGAATTAATTGGGCGCGAGAAGCAACAGACCACTGGGTAAAGCGACCTAGGGCATTCATCGACACCATCCGAATCCGTTCCATCATGGCCGATTGCAGGGATAATGTCTTCAAGAGTACCGAAGGAATTTTATCTTTAGCGCCACCATTCCAAATGAATGGTACATCTAGCCAGCCTATCGATGTTGGCAACCAGGAATTTTGATAGGTAACATGGTGAACCAAATCAAACCCAATTTCGTCCTGGAGTTTTTTGGCCACAAAAAATGCTCTAATCTGCCAGGCGATATAGTACAAATAATGGGACAATCCTGAATTGCGAGACCCTTCAGACATTGCGACAAAGATAAAGGTGACATTGTCTAAAGGTGAATTAGCCAATTCCTGTTCAATCTGAGACTGATCAGTTGTGTTAGTTAGCACCCAACACTTATGGCTATGATCCTTAGCTATTTGTTTTACGACATTCCAACCTATACCATATTCAGACCCTCTTACTGGGGAACAGCCATAAGCAGAAATCAGGATATTCATGATTTTTTTTCCCTGATTAATTCAGCTGATAATTAGTTATATTTTAACAGACTTAGGCGTATTACTAGGGAGCATGTTACTTTTGTAATTAGGTAAATTGATCCCCTCCCATAACAGGATAGACGATCCTGAAGCACCATAGACAGATCCAAGTGTGGGTCAGTGCTCACGAAAAACAGAGCTAGCCTTGATAACCTGATTGGGCTGTAATGGCTGTATGCCAGACTTGGGAACAGTGAGCGGAGATTAATCTAGGGGTGGTGGGAGTGGAGTTGAAGGAAGTAGATCGAAATTTGGTAGAAATTGATGCCACGATCGAGGGGATTTTGTGATTAGTTAGGGATGGATGGGTGCATGTCAGTTTTGTTAATCCCTGATTCAGATCCCCCATTATCCCCCTTAATAAGGGGGACTTTTCAATCTAATTCCCCCCTTTTTTAAGGGGGGTTAGGGGGGATCTATGTACCTAATTACAAATTTGACATGCTCCCGGGATGGATGCTCCTTAAATGTTTGTTTAGGTAAATCATAGACTATGAAAATCCTTACCATAAAAATCAAAAACTATCGTGTCTTTGAAAACCTGGAAATAAAAAAGATTCCCGCTTTTTTTGTTGTAGTTGGTGCAAACGGTACCGGAAAATCAACCCTGTTTGACATATTTGGCTTTATCCACGATGCCCTCACAAATAATATTCGTCAAGCTCTCCAAGTTCGTGGCGGTTTTAATGAAGTTATCACCCGAGGGAAAGAGCAAGAAGATATCGAAATAGAACTTCAGTTCCGTATGAAAATTCTAGATACTGAGCGCCTGGTTACCTATATTTTGATAATTGGACAGGAGAAGAGACGACCGTTCATAAAACGAGAAATTCTGCGTTATAAACGTGGTAAATACGGTAAACCTTTTCATTTCATAGACTTTGAAGAAGGAAAAGGATACGCTATCATCAACGAAGAAAACTTTGACCAACCTGACACAGAACTAAAACGGGAAGAACAAGAACTTGAATCCAGCGAAAATTTAGCCATAAAAGGCTTAGGGCAATTCCAACGCTTCAAAGCCGCCAGTGCCTTTCGTTCCCTGATCGAAAACTGGCATGTTTCCGACTTTGATATCAATAAAGCTAGAGGCAGCAAAGACGCACTCTATGCCGAACACCTCTCCCCCACAGGGGACAATATGGCAGTAGTAGCCCAATACATCTATGAAGAACATCCCGAAATATTCGAGCAAATTCTCCAGCGAATGCGAGAACGAGTCCCCGGCATTTCCAAAGTAGAAGCCAAAAATACTGAAGACGGCAGACTAATCCTAAAATTTCAAGATCAAGCCTTTAAAGACCCCTTTATCGATCGCTATGTTTCCGATGGCACCATGAAAATGTTTGCCTATTTAATATTGCTCTTCGATCCTAAGCCTCACCCCCTGCTCTGTGTCGAAGAACCCGAAAACCAACTTTACCTCAGCCTTTTACATGAACTTGCTGAAGAATTTGCCAGCTATGCCAATCGTGGTGGCCAGGTCTTTGTCTCTACCCACTCCCCTGACTTTTTAAATGCTGTTCCCCTAGAGAGCATCTTTTGGCTGACCAAAGAACATGGGATCACCAAATGCTCAAGGGCTAAAGATGACCCAACCCTTGTCAATCTAGTCAAAGCTGGAGACTTACCTGGCTATCTCTGGAGTCAAGGCTGGTTTGAAGGAGTTGCCCCTTTATGAATTATGACCTGATTTTTCTGCTAGAAGAACGCTCCATGAAAAATGTTTTAGAGCAACTCCTACCGAAAATTATTCCCGATGAAATAACCTATATTTGTATTCCCCACCAAGGCAAACAGGACTTATGGAAATCTATTCCCAAGAAAATTCAAGCCTTTCAACATAGTCCTGACACTAGATTCATTATCGTCCATGACCAAGACTCCAATGATTGCCAAAAACTCAAATCCGAATTATTAGAAATTTGTCAAACTGCCCGAAAAGACAATAATGTGATGATTCGGATCGTCTGCCATGAATTAGAATCCTGGTTCTTAGGAGAATTAGCCGCAGTCGAAAAAGCCTATAACATGAAACCTAATAGCCTCAGTAAACAACAAAGTAAAAAGAAATACCGTAACCCCGATCAGCTTAACTCTGCCAAAAAAGAGCTTAAAGGTTTAGTTAAGGAATACTATCCAGGAATCCATTCTAAAAAAATTGCACCTCATTTATCTTTAACTGACAATACATCCCACAGTTTTCAAGTCTTTATTAAAGGTATTAAACATCTCCTAGAAGTATCACCATGACTAAATCCGGTTGGGTGCATCTCCTAAAAGCTGTTTGACACTCCCTGCTCCCTGCTCCCTGCTCCCTGCTCCCTGCTCCCTGCTCCCTGCGCCCTAAAACCCAAGACCTTAATAGCAGGGTTACCATCTACAAGCGTCTGCGAATCGCTTCAACAATGTTTCGGGTTCGGTGAAGATTCATTAACAAGGCTAGGGTCAACTTAACCGGTAAAAATGCCCAGCTTAATGCTAACATCAAGGGGTTGGGCTGCATCGAAGCATAGGAGTAACCATGGTTGAGCATGTTAGTATAGGTTACTTGCTGGCAAATATGAATCTCTGTCACAGAAAGTCCCCCACGCCGCCATTTTCCCGTGGTATTGGGGTCAATTCCCCGACGTTTTGGTGTGATTTGCTTATGGGATGAGACACCGCCCTCATTTTGAGGAACGTCCAACATTTGTGATTGGAACTCCAGACCTAGAAACTGGCAAATTTCTGCCACGGTCTGCTCTGGATTTGTTACCAAATCTTCAAATCTCACCGTGCGACATCGGGGATGATTGGCAAATTTTTCAGCAGCGTTAATCGACGCATTCCAAAGTTTTGAGATGGTAAAGGGATGATAATTGCACCAAGACCGGAAGGCTTCTCGATAGGGAATATTCTTGGCACCCAGGAATTTGATTCGCCACTTATATTTTTGTGACAGCAGTACGTCTCGGGGGTCACGAACCATATTAATAATCCGGCTTTCGGGATAAAGTTCGAGGATTTCAGCTATGTATAAGACATTGCGCGGAGTTTGTTCACAAGGAATCTTCTTACCGTTTTTGGCAGCTTTGTATCCCAGAAATACCTTAAAGACATCCCCAGAGGTTAGCCTTTGCTCCGGAAGCTGAGCAATAATTACTTTGGCTTCTTCACTAAAGTCACTTGGATCCCCTGGACGCAGAACATCACTATGCTGAATTGATAAGAGGCGAGCGGCTAGCTGTTCTGCTTCTGCCTGAGTTAGGTAAGAGTCCCGATGCTCCTCGGACCATAACTGCCCAAAAAAATGGAGTTCCTCAAAGGTGAAAACCTCTGAATTTAATCCCAATATTAGACCCATCAGAGTAGTTCCACTACGGGAGTTTCCCACTACAAATATCTGTTCCACTCTGGGTTGATGATCAATCATGATGGGCTGATGGGGTGATAGGGTGATGGGGGAATTGGTAAAAGTATGATAAGTAGTATATCAGCACTAAGGATTAACCATAACAAAAAAATACTTGTTTTTCTTTTATACTGTTCCCTTTTGCCTTTTTCCTCTTGCCTTTTGCCTCTTGCCTCTTGCCTTTTGCCTACTCCCTATTCCCTATTCCCTATTTCCTTGTTGAACAGACCAGGAATTTACTACCAATCCAGCCAGTAACCAAAAATAAAAACTAAAGGGTCGCAGTTTAAATGTCCGTTCCACAAAGGTGTAAAAGAAAGAAACAATAATTATAGTACAAAGCATCACCCCAAGGGATTTGTATTCAAGAGATGAAGAGGATTTAATCAGAGATTGAGAGGTTTGGTAAAGCCGTAGTAATATAATCCAAAAAATTCCCAAACCAACAATTCCAAAATATCCCAAGAAGGCAAACCAGTAGGCATCTTCCAGGAGTTCCACATGCCAGGATAAATGCCGTTGTTCATCTGGGGAGAGAATCACGGAATTTTCTATTCCTCTTTGTAAGGCACCAGGCTCTGGACCAAAGCCAAACCAGCCTCCTGAATTCATTAAACCATTAACAATAGTCTTGGCTGCCCAACCCCGCTGAGCTTCTAAGTTGTGTTGCCAGTAATCTGGAGAAAAAATCGAGAAGAAATAGGAAGTAAGATCAGGTATTTCACCGTCTTCAGAGACTGAAGCGGCTGATGTTTGAAGATTGAGTAATGGGGAAATTAATACTACAGTTATCAAAATTGCTGTAGCAAACCAGAGGATGAGGGCAGTATCTCTTTTTCTATTCAGATGAACTAAGACTATAATAGGAATTAGTAGCGATATCATCAGTCCAGCTCGCTTTTTGGAAGCAAAGTTGGCGAAATAGAGCACTAAAATACTAGCGGAGTCTTTGAAGGTGGGAATAAGATGACTAGAGTGGGTGTAGACATGGCTAATAAATACTGAAATTGCTAACATCAGGAATCCTGAGAGGATGGCACTGTCGCCAAAGGTGCCAATGCTAGCATTTTTTGCAGCCATTGTGCCAGAGTGGATGACTTGCCTGGTGAAGAGTTTCTGACTGATACTGGCGGGTAAAAAGTATTGGATTGAGGCTATACCTGCCTGGATTAAACTGGCTAGTCTAATACTTTTTAATAATAAGGAAAGCTGTTGGATAGAAATGTCAATATTAACAACAGTATAGTAAACTGAGATATACCGAAAGTTAGTGCGTAAGTTTTTAATGCTCCCTGCAATTCCAGCATGATTAACAACAATGGAAATCATGCTACCAATGAAAAAGGCAATAATTAGGATATCTAGGGGGGTTTTTCGTATACCTTTACCAGAGGATAGCCGCAGGTAAATTACCCTTATCATTAGGAAGTAAAGGGTGATTTCGGGAACAAAACGGATTAAGGCGATTAACGGTGAGGGTAAGGGGAGCCAGTTGAGAACAAAGTCTTCAAAGGGTTGGTAGATGGTGAGGGTTAAAATTATCGCAAATGGTAGCTGCCCTGTTTGCATCGCCCATCGATACCAGGCAATTATTTTGTTCATTTGGGAGTAGGGAGTAGGAAGTAGGGAGTAGGAAGTTGAAAGTTGAAAGTTGAAAGTTGAAAGTAGGGAGTTAGGAGTTAGGAGTTAGGAGTTAGGAGTTAGGAGTTGTTATTTGGAAGTTAAAAGTTTTATAAATGTCTGTTACTTTATGGGTTTATTCAGTGGTATTATATCTAAGTTGGTAATTCTGCTAACATCTATAGGGTAAGTAAATGAATTAATTGTGAAAATTTTTGTCCCCGAGTCCTGACTCCCGATTCCCGATTCCCGATTCCCGATTCCCGATTCCCTGTTCTCTGTTTCCGGTGCTATAAACTATGTCTGTTGCCTTAATTGCTCATTATCTTGGTCCTCGCTTAGGGATTGGGCAGTATCTCAATCGATTACTACCACCTCTAGTTGAGGAACTGATCAGCCGAGGCACTAAGGTGAAAATCTTGGCTTCTCCTAATGCGTTTGAGAATACCCCTACCCTACAGGAGTTGGCAGATAGTGTTAATATCCTAGCACCGCTGGATTACTCCCCAGCAAAGCGGTATGGTTGGGTGGCTACTCGCTTTAATGGGTATTGTGCTCAAGCAGGAGTAGAGGCTCTAGTTTGGCTATCTAACCCGATTGTTCTGCCGTGGCATCCACCTACTATTGCAGTGCTTCATGATGTCAATGAATGGAAAGCCGCTAATAAGTATGGCGATCGCATAAAAACGGCTTTGCGATCGCTAATTTACCTGGATGCCTCGATTCGTTTTGCCCAGCAGATTATCGTGGTCAGCAAAGCTACCGAGAATGACCTGCTACACTTTCGCCCTAACCCAAGGCTTGAACAGAAGCTGAAAACTATTCCCAATGGAGTAGACTCACCCCTAGCTAAGTTACCGACCGTCTCGATTCCTGCTCCCACTGGACCATTCTTGTTATCCGTAGGTCGGATCGACCCAGCGGCTAAGCGTTTACCGGAAGCTGTGGCATTAACTACTCAACTTAGAGAGCTTAGTGGTGAACCTTGGGAATTGCATTTAGTGGGAGGGATGAATACTTCCACCCAAGCTAGCGGTGAAGCGTTCCTCAAGTCAATTGAGAGCTTGCCTTGGGTTCAGTATCATGGCCACATAAGCGATCGCATTCTGGCTCAATGGTATCGAGAGGCAACAGCGGTAGTGTTTCTGTCTGACCGGGAGGGATTTGGACTACCGATTGCCGAAGCGGCATCATTTGGTCGTTTCGTGGTGGTATCTCAAGGGAATCAAGCCGGTCTGGAAGCAGGGGGGTCTGCCATTATTACCGTTGATCCTGATCAGCCTAGGGAGGCAGCCGAGAAGGTAATGGGTGGTTTGAAAGAAAAACAACTAGCCGAAATTAGTAGTAATTTGCCCAAGTGGGAAACAGCAGCAATGGCTTATGCTGATGCGATTAATGAACTATAGGGCTGCCCGTAGCCCTATCAATTTTATAGAGATTTTCTATAGATTTACTGCGGAAGTCCTGCTTATTTCCAACTCAGCTGATCTGCCACGACTTGGGGGAACTTTTAACAATTGTTAATATTCTCTTGAGGTGAGTTGGTTTATACTAACTTCTAGTGCATCGAGCTAATCAAACTAATTGTTTAGCTACATTGAAAATTGCTGCTGTATTCTTTACATTTTGATGACAGCACAATTAACTATAGATTCAGGAAACCTATAGATTCAGGAAATCTGTTTAGGTATGTTTTACCAAATCAAACTCAGGGTGCTCGGAATCAACACTTGTCAAGGGATTCCACAGCTTTCAGCTCAGTCGCTACTTGCAGAATTCGGTGATACCGTCACATTCAAAAGAGGGGGAATACCACCCTCCAATTAACACCGATAAACTGGAAAGGTGCTCAATCAAGACATTGAAGTATAAATTTAGATCGTCTGGTTTTGGTAAAGCCCCCGTTGGTCCCCCAACCTTGGGGGACTTTAGAGAGTTTTGTTCCCCCCAAAATTGGGGGGCTAGGGGGGCGGAATCCTACCCAGATATCTGCCTTGCCAATCGTCTGGTTTTGGTAAAGCCCCCGTTGGTCCCCCAACCTTGGGGGACTTTAGAGAGTTTTGTTCCCCCCAAAATTGGGGGGCTAGGGGGGCGGAATCCTACCCAGATATCTGCCTTGCCAATCGTCTGGTTTTGGTAAAGCCCCCGTTGGTCCCCCAACTTTGGGGGACTTTAGAGAGTTTTGTTCCCCCCAAAATTGGGGGGCTAGGGGGGCGGAATCCTACCCAGATATCTGCCTTGCCACTGGAAAATAGTGGCCAATCGATAAGGCTTTTCCAAAAATATTCTTTTCCAAACATCTTCTTTTCCAAACCCATTCAGTCCAAAGCCATTGAAACAGCAGTAGGAGCGAAGCCGGTCAACCTGGATGCATCGCTCCCAATTAGCCAGGGCTTACAAATGCTGAGCTTAGGATTGATCTCATTTGGTTAATTGTTAATTGTTAATTATTAATTGGGTTAATTGGGTTAATTGCCTAATTGCCAATTTTAACTTGACAAACAGCCAAAAATGCTCACTATGGTTTGAAAAGTTGCCGTAAGCATATGCTTACAAGTTATCAAAGACTAATCAAAAAAAAATTGTCACTTATTTGGTGGGGTTTTGAGCTTTTATAGCCACACTCTAATCTGTTGTGGATTTGCCACTAGGTGATACTACGTTTGTTTAGTTTAAAGTAGGGTGGGCAAAGTAATTTAATCGTTAATACTGATTTGAACCAAACGGTTTTTGCCCACCCTACAGGCTGCTCTAATCATTAATACTGATTTGAACCAAACGGTTTTTGCCCACCCTACAGGCTGGTGTCAATTGCAACCGTGAACCGTTGGTTCCGTTCACGATCGAACAATACCAGGACTTACGCATTTGCCCCCTAAATCCCCCAATTCTGGGGGACTTTGACATCATTCCCCCCAAGCGAGCAATCCCTCGCTTGGGGGGCTAGGGGGGCGAAATCAAGTTAACCGCGTAAGTCATGAATACACACGAAGGAAATAATAGTTATGAACAACCAAAGTGTTTTTGATAATTTCATCTTTGATAATTTCCTCAAATCCTATGAGGACAAGACCTACAAGCATCCTACCCTGGTGCGCCATAAAGGCACGGTGATTGCCTTTGCCATGGACAATGAGCGACGTATCTATTACACAGTCCTCGACCTCAGCGACAGTGATGAAAATAAAGGGCCAATAGATGTAGAATACTGGTCTAAAAATCCCAGCCCCCTGCATTTTGCCAATGAAATAGCCCAGGTTGGTTATGGCTTGGTGGGGGCTACCAGAATGCCCACAGTCAAGAAAGGAACACGAACTGAAGACAAGCCAGAAAAATTAAACGCTGATGAAATTGACGACTTCCTCTCAAGCACAGCAAGACTAACAGCAGATGCCCCTTTCCAGGTACTTTCTGACGATCAGTATATCTACGTCTTTCGTCAGTCTATTGCTGATAGTGACTCAGATATAGTCTATAAACTCACCAGACTCTCTGGTGGTGGCTCATCTGGGGATAACACCAGAGATAACTCCGAATTTGTTCTTTCTGGAGGCAATAAAGTCCCCCTAGTCAACAATACTCTGCTATTAGACCGCTTTGTCCTTGCAGGTGCTCAACTGCAGCCCAAGATGGAAGTGCGTTATAAACGCAGCCGCAACAAAACCCAACCAGCTAATGCCAAGGATAGTCTGGGGGCTAAAGATATCGAAAGCAAACCTTTCTATGAGCCTACCCAAGAACTAGATTTCGTGCGCCAGCTTCAGGGAGGACGTTTCCAAGTTCTGTTGTTGCCGACCCAGATAGCTAATATTCAGCGCTGGCAAGTCTTTGCTTATAACAGTGCTACTAGCAAGATTGACTCCTTTAATATTGAGCGGGCTGGTGATGGCTTGTTTAATACTAAAGGCACTATCTATTACACTAGCCCTAACCCAGAATATCAGAATGCCGTTTTCCAACGTCGTAGTGGAGTAGACTCCTTTACGAATGAAGAGTTAGTACCAATTCTTAGTGCCCAGGGTGCAGCAGAATCAGCACTTAGTTTTGATGGTACTGATGATTATGTGGATTTAGGGAATCCCTCGGAATTACAGATTACAGGCAGTCAGACCATCGAAATGTGGGTCAAGCCCTTGTCTTTGGCCAACAGGCAAAGTCTTTTCTGTAAAGCCTATAACGGTGAAGGGGCAATTACCCTAGAAGTAGACGGCAAACTTTCCTATTACTACGGTACTGGTGGTAATAATCCTAGTGAGGCCAATATCAATCATGATACGTTTCAGGGAATTTTAAGTAGTTTTGGACTGCTGCGGGATGAATGGTCCCATATTGCGATCGTACGGGATTGCGAGAACCGAAAGCTGCGCTGGTACATTGATGGTGTAGAAGCGGGAGAGGAAGATCTGGTCTTTGCCGCTGCTACAGCAGGCACAGAGAATGTCTTGATTGGCAAGGGCTATGCAGATAATTTTAACGGTTCCATTGATGAGATTCGCGTCTGGAATCGGGCTCGTAGTACTAAGGAAATCAACGAGGATAGGCATCATCGCTTAGTGGGCAGAGAACCAGGATTGGTGGGTTACTGGCGTCTGGATGAAGGCACGGGTGATACAGTCTATGACCAAACCGATTCTGCCAACAACGGTACGGTTAACGGTGCAACTTGGGAAGTCTCTGATGCCCTCATTGGGGATCATCCAGGGATGAGTCGCGATAGTTTTTCTTTTGAGGGGCGCACGATTGAGTCGGGACTGACGGCGGTGCAATACTTCCAGCAGGAAGATGCTCAGGTGGGTAATGGCCAAGAAAGCAAGCCGATGAAAACTAATGCCCGCGTTATGTTAGCAGTAGCTACAGGTGGACCGGATTTGGATGGTGTGGCGACTGATAAGAAGTATATTGCCGGATTGGATTTTGCTGTTTCTCGTGAAGGGAAACTGGCGCAGGTGCCAGACCAAATAAATTTACCAATCTTGCAAGAGGGGACTAATGAGACGCTGGAGTTACTCCAAGAAAAGGAGAATGAAAGGAGTGGTATTACAGCACAAATTAATCAGCGTCAATTACAAGATTACCAGAAATTTCAGGAAGATGGATCTACTCTTGATCCACCAAAAATATATAACCCCTTTGGGTGGTCAGTATCTATCAATGGAGATACTGCTGTAGTTGGTGATTTTGCAGCTGCTCAAGGAAATAGCACTAACGTTGGCAGTGTAAGTATCTTTAAATTAGAAGAAAATAGCTGGGTAAAGAAGAATACAATTTATCCAGATTCTACTTATTCTTACTTTGGTTGGTCTGTTGCGGTTGCTCAAGATCGACTAATTGTTGGATCTCCTAACATGGATGACCCAAATTACGGTCTCTATGCCTATAAACTGACAGGAGGTGGCTCTCAATATGAGCGAGAATATTTAGAGATTCCTTCTTTTGATATATCTCACAGTGCAAATAATTTTTATGGTGCATCAGTTGCTATTAGTGGCGATCTGACTGTTGTTGGGGCTCCTGGTAAGCAAATATTGAGCGATATTTTCCCAGGATACAGAGCGAGTGGTGAGACGCCAGGTCGTGCCTACATTTTCAGATATATGGGAAGTAGCTGGTCTTATCTGGACAGTGCTAGCAGTGATGCCACATTGATTAGTTCGAGTCGAGCTAATTTTGGTTCCTCAGTTGCAATCAGTGGTAATAAAATTGTAGTTGGGGCTTATGGTGAAGGACTTGAAGCCGGTAGCGCTTATATTTTTCGACTAAACAACAACTTGTTGGAACACGAAGAAACACTTAGATTTTTCAATGTCACTTCCTATGAACGAGAGGGATTTAGAGAGGACATTTTTGAGGCGGCACCTGAGTGGAGCAAGGGTTATTTTGGCTATTCAGTTGCTATTAGTGGAGACCGAGTAATTGTGGGAGCGCCTAACAGTCATGATCGTAAAGGCAGCGTCCATATCTTTGAATTCGACGGTAACTCTTGGAATTACATTACACAACTTGATCAAATTGATAATGACCCATCTATTGAATGGTTTGGCTTGTCAGTTGCTACTAGTGAAAATAGAATTCTTGTTGGATCCACTCAGAAAGTCCATATTTATGAATTGGAGAATGGAGTTTGGAGCCAAACATCAAGCCAGCTCCAGGCTGATTCAGAACAAGATGTCCCCTATCACCGGTTTGGTAAGTCAATAGCTATCAGTGAAGGGAAAACCATTATTGGCTCTCCTGATCCTTATAGTGGCGTTGCTGCTGCCTATATTTTCGATCTAGACCTTTTCAAACTGCGGTTAGAGTTATCAAAGGTAGAATCTAAAATCAGCACTCTTAAAGAAGAAGTTGCTCAGGTAGCAAAACCCATGTCTACCTTGCACACAGACCAATACGGTTTGATAACAACTGGTGGATTACTTGGCTTTGCCGACACTAACGATACTCCGCAGCTCTTCGACAGTGCTACAGGTAAGCTAGCTCTCTACTTCCGAGGAGCTAACCAGCAGTTCTTAACTGCCTATTATGACACCAAAACTGCCCACGCCCAAAGGGAACTGACCATCGGTGAGCAAAAAGTTCGCTTTATTGCCCGTTCCGTTGGCGCGGATTCAAACTCTGCCACCATTACTATTAGTCCCAGTGATAGCACTGATACCTGTCAAGTAACCATCGCCAATCCTCAAACAGGAATGACTGAAACCTGGAAAAATGTGCCGCGAGACCCCCGGATGTTTAGCAAAGTTCTCAATGGACAGGCAAAGCCTCTCTATTTAGGACAAGTCGCAGCAACATCTGGCACAGTCACTGAACTGACTTTGGTGGAAGCAACAAACCGCCAGCTAGCAGCAGGTGCGGTGTTGAAAATTGGTGAGACCAAAGTTATTACCAGTGCGGAGGTTCCAGTCAACTCCAGCAGTATTCCTGTCAACAGTGCATCTCTAGATGTAGAAGAAGAGACTCCAGTTTATTTGGTTTTATACGATTACGCTTCCGATTATGCTGTCAATACTCCTGATGCATCTGCCAATACTTCTGTAACTCTCTCAGCACTGAGTTTTGATGGCTCAGGGGATTATATAGATTGCGGAAACATTGATTTTGGTCGCAACAATTACACTGTTGAAGCCTGGTTCAAGACCTCTGTCTCCTCTACACTAGACATTTTGGCTGGTACTATTTACCGCTATCACGGTATTTTGATTGAAGTCCGTCCTCAGGGAACCTTGCGCTACTTGCATCGCCAACCAACAGGAAGCAGTGGCGGAACTAGCCTTTTCACTACAAATACTTACACTGATGGTCAGTGGCATCATCTGGCAGCGGTTAAGAGCAGCACCAATATGTCACTGTATGTAGACGGTTCTCTACAAGTACAAGAATCTGCTCCAAGCGACTTTACCGACTCCCTAGAAGTTGTCATTGGCAGGCTAAGCAAAAGCAACAGTGCCAGATATTTCAATGGTGAACTTGATGAAGTCCGTATCTGGAATCGCGATCGCACCCTAGAAGAAATCAAAGCTGATATGAACCGCCGACTTAGCGGTAAAGAATCTGGATTATTAGGGTACTGGCATTTTGAAGAAGGTACAGCCAGGGACTATAGTGGCAATGGCCATGATGGAACTATATATGGTAATCCTCAAAATGTGTCATCTCCTCCAGCCTTAATAAACAATAGTGATCTACAACAAGAAAATCTACAACAAGAAAAGAGTTCCCGACAATTTCTGGTCTATTCGGAGGCAACCGCAGGCACAATTCCTAATGGCACAGTCACAAGTTTAGGGGATGCTCCTTCTTGTCGTTGGGTAGCTGATGCTCCTGGCTTGGCTTTAGACTTTGATGGACAAAGTCAATATCTAGCTATAGGTGAGGATGAAATACCTCAGATGGATGCTACTGCTAACCTAACTCTGGAGGCATGGGTTAAACCCAAAGTAGTCAGCACTGCAGCTCGAATAATAGTTTATAATGACAGATCCAAAAATAGTCAATATACTCTGGGGTTACTAGAGCAAGGCTCCTCAGCACTAGAGTTTGATGGCTCCAATGATTATGTAGACTGCGGTACCCAAATCCAAATTACTGAAGCCATTACCGTAGAGGCATGGGTAAACAAAATTAGCAATCAGGATGGTTTGATCCTCTATACAGGAGGTGGTTGGAGTGATTATGGATACAACCTATTCTGGTATCAAGGCAAGATACGTGTTGAGCTGCAAAGATCTGGTGAAAAAGTTACACTCGACAACAATCCTCCTAGTTATGATGAGTGGCATCACATTGCATATACTTGGGATAACACCTCAAATACAATAACTGTTTACATTGACGGTAACCTACAGCCTTCGACAAGAACATTTACAGGTCCGATTGGAACTCCGAACCAACCATTGAATATTGGTAGGAGCCAAACTAGAAATAACTACTTCCGAGGTGCAATTGACGATGTCCGCATCTGGGACTATGCCCGTACCGAAGAACAAATCCAAGCCGATATGAATCGCCGACTCAGTGGCAACGAATCTGGATTAGTAGGTTACTGGCACTTTGAAGGTGGAACAGCCCAAGACTATAGTGGCAATGGCAATGATGGAACGATACATGGCAGTCCTACTAATGTCTCTTCTCCCCTCCAGGAAGGCTACAAAGTCTTTGCCGGAGTAGGAGATCGCTACCTCAAAACTAAGGATGTCTTCCCCCTTGATAATTGGAATCATTTGGCTGTGAGTTATCACCAGTCTTATGCTCTAAATTTCGATGGTAACGACTATCTCGACTGCGGCAAAAACCGGGCACTCAATCTGTGTGAAGACTTGACCATAGAAACAGTAATACAGGTGAGTGACAGCAACTTACGGGGTATTCTCAGTAAAGGTCAGATAGGTTATGGGTTAGAAAAAGAAAGTGTACCCTATGCTTTGCAAGTAGAAGCAGGTCAACTGACTTTATCCTTTGAAGACAGTCAAGGCAGGATTCATAAATTAGAGTCTCCTGCAAACCAAATTCAGACCAATACAGTTCACAAAATCGCTGTTACTCGTCAAAAAGTTACTCAAACTACTGACAGTGGAGCAGACCCTGATGCTTGGGGCACTGGAGATGTAGCAGATATTGATGCCAAGACTGGTGATTTTACCTCTAGTGAAAATCAAAAAATTGACAAGGCAATGAAAGCTGATTACGTTGCCTCCAAAAAACGAGGTAAAAAACTCAAGCAAGGGTTGAGAGACCAGGATACTGCAACTACCTCCGAGCAACCCACATTCATCACTGGTCAAGGAACTGCTCAGTGGCTAGAACTGAAAATGTATATTGATGGTTTGCTGGTATGCAGTCGAGTGATTGAACCTGCTGTTAGTCCTGAAGGTAATAGTCAACCCCTAGAAATTGGCAGAACAGGTAACAGTTATTTTCAAGGTAAAATTTCGGAAGTTAAGCTTTGGAGTCGGGCACTAGAAAAAGGTGAAATTCACCAAAAGCTTACCGGCCAGGAAAAAGGTTTAGTTGCCTGGTGGCAGCTAGAAGAAAACGAAGGAAATCTAGCCAATGATTTCAAAGGAGGCAACCACGCTCAAATCAAAGGTGCCACTTGGTGTAAAAATCCAGATGTGGAAGCTTCCGAGTTTCTCCTCTATAGTAATGGTGTTGTCCTAGGAACAGAATCAGTAGAATCCAATGATGCTCTGATTTCCTGGGGAGATAATCAATTCACCCTTGGTGGTCGCCAAAATGGTGCAAGTTACCAAGACTATTTCAATGGCATTATGGAAGAAGTACGGGTTTGGAAAGTCGTACGTAGCCAAGAGCAGATTCTCGACAATCTCTTTACCCGCCTCAAAGGAGAAAAGCAAGACCTAATCGCTAATTACACCTTTGATGAAATTTTTGATAATGAGTTGAAAGACAGCAGTTTGATGGGAAATCATCTGCCTCTGGGGGCAGATGCTAACAAACCGACATCTGTTTTTTCTGATGCTCCGATCAGCAACGATATTCCTCAAGTGCGTTCAGCCTTAGCAGCAGTTGAAACCGTATTCAATGCCCAGATAGATAGTAGTCCTGCTGTCACCGAGTACGGGGATATGCAATATGACAGCCAGCAGAATTTAACTGGAGTCTTCAAACGCTGCTACACTTACATTAAAGATGGTAAATGGCGGTTAATTACTGGTTACAAAGTTGGTAATTTGATTACTGAATGGGTCAGTCAGGTACAGTTCGACCCTCAAATTATTGGTTACATCGAAGGCGCACCACCAATACCTGGTGAAAACATGACCGTCGGCCCCGTATCGCTTGGAGACACTGACACTTACAAACAAGCTAGCACAGTAGAATTAATTGAAGCAGAAGATGTCAATTATAACTTCTCCAGTTCCAAAGAAAATGGTTTTGACTCTTCCTTTGAAGCAGCAATGTCTACAGGTGTAGAGTTAGACCTACGGACTCTACTTGCTCCCCTTGGTTTTGGTGTCTCCTTCAAAGCTAAAGTAGAATTAAAGGTCTCAGGTAGTGGCAAGTTTCAATCCTCCGGCGGTTGGACTGATGAAAGCAGAATCACTAGTGGGCGAACAGTGACCAGAAATATGCGGGCAACTGCCGTAGGTTATTGGGAAGATAAAAATAATCTGCTCAATCCCCGCTTGGGGCAACGATATGTTCCTAATAATCAGGGATTTGCCTTGGTGCAATCAGAAACAGCCGACGTTTTTGCCTTGCGTTTAGCTCATAATAACGCTCTGATTTCCTATCGTTTTCAGCCCAACCCTGATATTCCCAAAGATTGGAACATTATCTCGTTCCCCATCAACCCCCGCTATACTAAACAGGGAACCCTAGATGGCAAAGTTGGTTATCAACCTGATGGCAGCGTTCAAACTGACCCAGATTATCCCCAAGCCACTCAGTATGGAGAATATAGCTACTTTAAGCCCATAGAAACCTATGCTCTGAAGCGACAAATTGAGAGGGAAGCAGCGGAGTTGAAAAATTATTATGATAACTACGATGCCTCACCCCTATCTAATAGCATTCTCAAAAATGTAATGAGCACCAATGCAGGACTTTTAGCCAGTGCTGCTGGAGCTATTCCTATTGGAGGAATAGGTTTAGGAGCTGCTAGCACCTTTGGCAGTCTTGCTGATGCCCTGACCAAAGACCAAAGCTTACCAGAAAAATTTGCTACTCGCAATATTGCCAATACCTATGTGTGGACAGCAGACGGGGGATTCTATGCTGAAACCACTAATACTATGGATGTCAGGCAAGAATCGAGTAGTGGTTCCTATTCTTTTAATACCAATTTTACTGGCGGTATTTCTGTAAATGTATCTGCTGCTGGCTCTTTTGGATTTGATTTGAATGGTAGTACAGGCGGTCATCTGAACATGACCCAATCTAAAAGTGCGGAAACGTCTGAATCTTTCCGAGTTGAAGTTCAGGTTAATCCCCAGAACAACTTGTACAAATATGAAGTTCCTGAAGATCAAAAAGATTGGGAGTCAACCTATGTAGATTACTTGCTCCAGTATGATACTGAGGGTAATCCGATTAAAGTTCCTGGCAAGGTCGATGCCTATCGGTTTATGACTTTCTACCTAGAGCCTAAAGCAGAAAACTTTGAAGACTTCTATGGTAAAGTAGTAGACCCGATCTGGATTGAGCAGAGCAACGACCCTAATGCCCAAGCCCTACGGGAAGCCAAGCAAACTGAGAAAAAACCAGCCTGCTGGCGGATTATGCACCGAGTTACTTTTGTCAGCCGTCTGCTACAAGATTTTAATGATGATGCTGCTTCTCAGTTAGCTAAAGATGCCAGGGCATTGAATATTGAAAGTAACTGGCAACTGATTAAAACATTGGAGCCTTTTGTGAAGAACAAAACAGATAATTTTGTGCAGTTTGCTGATGCAGTGCGGGATGCTTTAGAAGAGCATTTACCAGAATTGCAGCCCCACTCACCAGAAATTATCGCATACATGGCTCAATACTACGGTTTACCTGAGGATGCCTAATCCTCTTTAGGTTGGGTTTTGCCTCTTAACCCAACCTAACTGTGGCTTCAAGGGGTAGCCTCAGCTATTACTAGCAGGAATCTACACCTTGAAGCCCAACCTTATAAAAGCTATTTCTTTACTACCACAAATATTTAGGAAATAATCATCATGCCAACTGAAACAACTCAAATCGATATTTCTGATTTTGACCAATTTAAAAATTTGATGCAGACAGTTATCACCAAGTTAGACAATTTTCAACCAGGTGAACTGAATAAGATCAAAGCCCAAATTGCAGCAGAGGATAGACAGATTGTAGGGCTAGAATCAGAAATATCTGATTTAAGCTACAAACTATCCTATATCTCAACTGTACAACGATTAGACGACCTTGAGGGCGCAAGCGATCCAGACTCCATAGCTGAGAGATCAGAACTGAACACAGACGCTCAAGGACTTTTGACAGCACTAGGATTAACCAGAGATACATTACTCGATGGTAAAACCTTAGAGGAAGCGAAGGCTCAATTTGAACAGGAACAAGAGTCGAAAATCTCTCTTGTAAAGAAGTACAAAAATGACAGGCCAAAACTAGAAAAACAACAAGATAAATTAGTTTCAAAAATTAACCGAAAACTGCAAAAGTTCAACACAGTAAAACCAACAATTCAAACCCAATTGAACAGTCTGAGCAGTCCACCTACAGAAGAACAAAAAAAAGCTTTATACAAGTCTCTGCAAACTCTGTCTAAAACAGTTCCAGATAACACATATCAAAGAACTCTCACACTTTTAGACCTCAACGCCCGTGCTAGTTTATCAGAGAAAATAACTCAGCAAATACGGGAACAGCTAAACCAGCAATTTACCCCTCTTTTAAGCAAACCAGGAAATTCACAAAAAATTCAAGTTAACTTAAGTTTAGGAGCTGAGTTCGGTATCTTATCTGCTCTCACAGGTGGTGTCACCCTTGGTGGTGAATTATCTTACTCAATTACCGTCAACAACGATCGCCGTATCCAGGTAGAAAATAGCAAACTTGTCTCTTTAAGTTTAGGTGGAAACCTAGGGTCAGATGACGAAGAAACCTTATCTGCATCAGCAAAATTGACAGGAGACATACAATCTGGACAGAAACGTACTTATAACAGAATCGAGGATTTTGTACAGGCAGAAACTAGCCGTATTAGCACCGCTATGATACAATACAGTGCTAACAAAAATCCACTCAATCTAACTCCTTTCGAGAAATTATACCGTCAGAGGCAAGCTCTTAATCTCCGTGAGGAAGCACGTCAAAGGCAATCAGAACTGAATGACAATGCACAACTTCTAGGTTTGATAGATACAAGTGACAGTTTTACCATACCCCCAGAATCAACGGTTGACTACCGAACTACAAATTTTCGTGCAGTATCCGGTAGCAGTGAATTGGGTCTCAATACAGGTTTCCTAGAATTGGGTATCGGCAGAACGGATAAACTGAAGTTAGAGACCAGCTCCCGTACGATCAACTTTATCGACAATATGTTAGAGCACAGATCGCCTTCAGTAATTTATAGCATCAAAAAACCAGAGTATGTTAATTTTACTATTCAGGAAGGAGATACCGAAACTGTATATCAAGGCCGTGAGGGTGCTGAAAAACTTGAGAATTTACAGGTTGGTATTAATGCTCTGAAAACAGACATCAAGTCAAATCCCACTTTGGAAAACCAATACGCCCTCCGAGAATTGCGTCATGAACTCAAAGATGCCCTGCGTCATTTGTACTGGGAATATCAGGAATTTACCCAATTAGCGAACCGTAAGGATAGTCCAGATTCACCCCCGGAAGTTAAAGAACGACTAGAAAAATTCAAGAAAGACCGAGGTATATCTGTTAAAGCGAAAATATTTAAGGGTGATAACGTAGGTAGTCGTGCCGAGTATCTCAAAGCTATCAGTGTACAATATTCACAGTTAGCTAATTTGTATTATGACAGCTTTCCTGAGGGACAAACTCCTTTGAACTGGGATTATGAGTTTAATGATTATTTGCAGGATTTTAAAACGTTACTCAAAACTCCTCAATATTTTATTCCATCAGATGACCTTAATCAAGTATTTAATGCTAAACAAATTGCCCTAGGTAAAGAAATTTCTCAGGCAGCTTCCTTTACTGTCGGGGGGGATGTAATTTCCTCCATTGCTGGTTCTTTATCAGTAGAAGCAACCTATACCGAGATTCTCAAAGCTGATAACGAGTACACTGAAGGTAAGGGGATTTCAGTAGAAATTAAACTTTCAAGTACCGAATCTTTACAGGATACAATTAAAGGAGTTATTCAACAGCTGAACAGCAGGACAAACCTGAATATTGATGAGTCGATAGTAGACGCAACTATTGGCAACGATACAGTTCGATTAGAACCTAGTTTGGAAGATGGCGAAACTAACAAAATAGAGTTTAGTTTAGCCGAGAATGCTGGTTCATACTATCTTCAGTATATACGAATTTCTGATGAGTATACCCGCGACTTGAGTGCTGAAGTACCAATTGAGACTGGGCAAGGTGTTACCCTCAAAATAGGTGGCGGTGTAGGTCGGACCGCTACCCGTAACCGCTGGGAATTTATTGCTAATAACACAATTACCTATATACGTGATATCTATACTGGCTTCAAATTAGGAGAACGGAACGAAGACTGGGAAAAATTTAAGACAAAGGAAGAATCCTTTTTACGGAGGTTGTTTGACCAGTTGAGCAAAGAGAATACTAATGCAGCTCACGAAATGACTGACAATCTTAACAAAATTAACAAATCGGCAGTGACCCAAGCCTGGAATACAGCGTTGGCAAATTATCGCAGGGATCCACAAGGCAAATACGGAGAACTTGTGAGTGCTTTCGATCAAGTGATGAACGAGCGTTATCTAGTATTCAAACAAAACTCTGACGAACGCTTTGTCAACAACTTCAGAACTCGAGATTTGAAAGAATATGTGAACATGGTACTGTCTAGAGCAGCAACTGAGTTTGCCATAGAATACAGAGTCCCAGCAACAGTTAATCAAGATATCAATAGTTTGCGAACATGGGCAGAAGCAGAATATGCTAACAGACCAAGTCCAAATAAGCTTGACATTCTCAAGCAAGTCTATGCCCTAGATTATGCTAGCAATTCTTTAAATGACCTGCTGCAATCTCCGGATGAGATTAAGCGCAAAGGAACTACACTACAACTGCTCGATGATAATTACATTGATGAATGTCGCCGAAATCCCAAGGTTTACCTCCAGGATGGTGTAAGTGGCCAAATTGTGGTCAATCGACGAGACCCTCGCTTGATTTCCTTGGATGTCACCATAGGGAGTGATGTTACTAGGCAAGGAAATTACCAGCAACTAATGAACAATAAGTTCAGCAATATTACTGCCAATAATATCGCTGTACAAATGGGTAAAATCACAAGGGAAGGAGAATCAGACCAAGATAAATCTCAACTACCTGATAGTTATCCTAAAGTACTTGCTCAAATTCTTCAGAACTACGGACTGGGTAGTATCACTCGCAACGAAACTGTTAACAAGATAGCAGAAGGAAAAGCGACGGCAAATGAGCTCGACAGATATACTAATCAGATAGTAGAAGTTTTTCAAAATGCTCTCAGTAAAAAAGACCCATCAAATTACAGCGACAGTGATCTGGAAATTATTACTCGTCTGCTCCATGAAAATTCTACTCGCTTGCAACAAGCTTCGGATACTGAAACTTATATGAAGGTCATCTCCAAAGCCGAAATTGAAAATCTGCTCAAAAAAGAATCGGGAGACCCAACATTGACTGGGTTCAGTAATTTTAATCAGTATTCGGAAACATTACCTGCCAGCGATGTAATCAGACAATTTGGACTAGATTACCAATATCAAAATGATTCTGGAGAAATGATCAAACCTTATCTGATGTCAGCAGCTGGACAAGATCGAACACTTCCCTTCGTTTACTATGTCACCACACCCATGACAGAGGAGATCAAAAATAATGCCAAGATACCCCTCGACCGCAAAGTGAAAGCGAAACTAGAAGCGATCGCCAATGACCCCCGAAGAAGCGACGACGATGAAATCAAAACAATGGCAAAAGAACTCACTGCTGTAGGAGTTTATCATGAACTTACTCCTCAGTATACCTATGATCAACCCAGATATGGTACTCAAACTGATGGCAAAAGCTCCTATGCAGGTATGCTGCGAGCAACTTATTCCACTTCCAACTCTCAACTCTCACCAGGAGCTACGATTCGAGCCAAAGGACCTAACGGCGAAGATTTTAAAATAGCTGATTGGAATGGTTTGGCATGGACTGTATCTCCTCAAAGTTCAGTAGATTTACCAGATTGGCTCAAGGATCGGGGACGACCAGAAGACCAACTCAATGTTGAGGCAGAGTTAAAACCATGGAAGATAGTAGGTGACAATAGAGTTACACCACCAACCAATCTTCCAGAACCAGTAAGAGCCTTTATGGCGCACCATTTCCAAATGAGTTTAGATGATATCACCATCCAAAGAGTTAATAGTACAGATAATGATGATTCAACGGCTACATTAATTAAATTTAAGCCTGGAGAGTATAATGATACTTCAGAAGAAGGGTTGAATAAAATTGCTAACAAATTGGGTGATACACTGAAGCTTAAATTTACCAGTCATGACAATCAATCTAATATTCCCAGAGCCATAGCTGCAATCAATAGTGAGTTAACTACCAGGTCTGGACCTATGAAGACTGATGTAATGATGGGACGCCGACCAAAAGCTCCGGTTAAACCGAGGAAGAACAACAACTCTAAGCACTATACAGGTAAACCATCCCTTGGCTCTACACTAAGAAGAGGAACTCGCCCGAAATAAACCAAAGTTTGATCATAGCTTGTTAGGCTATCCTCAAACCACAGAAAATGTAGATTTCTGGAAATGGATATAGCATTCCTATATCCTGATCAAAGTCCAAAGCAATTTTAACTAGCTCAGGACTTACGCAAAGACACTATATCTAGTAGGCAAAAACTATAAGGTCACTAATTAGTGGTAGGCGTTGATGAGGGTTTTAATCGCCCATCATACGCCGCTAAATTGCTGATTGCTGATTACTGACAGCTATTCAATTAGGAGATTAAGAATTATGCCTGAAGCTAACGTTGCCAACAAGACAATTATTTCTCTGGAAAACTTTCTGGAAAAAATGACAGAGAAATATAAAAATGATTTTATTGATAAAGTTACAGAACACCCAGGTGGAAGTATAAATCAAACTAGAGCTGACGACTATTTTCGGACCTTTGTTAAAGCTTTATACAACAATCGAGTCGAAGGCATAGGACCAGGTTACGGTTATTTCTATGAAGGTGGAGCAGCAGGGGAAAAAGGAAGACAAAACTTAGTTGAAGCCTTTCACGCAGAAGTATCCGAGTTTATTCGAGCATTTGGTCCAGTAGCTGCTCAGGGTTCAACTCTATTGTGGAGTTCCTATGCCATTGGTCGGTTTGCTGCTGAAGACAAAGAAATTCTCAGAAGTGCTGGAGTTACGGATGAAAATGCCGAAACTCTCAATAAAACAAAAATTGGTGAACTTTGGGATAAACTGAAGATTACCACTGAAATGGATGAGCAAATTGGTTATATATGGGACAATCAATATCATGTCTGGGCTAGCGTGTCTAAAGAATTTGCTTCTAATGCTGAGGGTGAAGTCCATGTCTTTCTTCCGAAAAATATTGCTGCATCCACAGTTTTCTGGAACGTAGAATTACCTGAGCTGCGTCAGCGGATGCAACCTTTTACCAATGACCCTAAGGTTGATAAAATCACTATTCATCGCCTGACTGATCAAGCACTTGCAGACGTGAACGAGATCAATAATAGGCAATGGGAATGGCAAAAACAACTCAACGAAGCCACTGATGATAGTGAGAGGAACAAGTTTCAAGCAGAGATCGATAAGTGCAATGAAGAAAAGAAGCAAGTTATGCTCAAAACCGACAACACTAATAACTATATTAGTTGGCAAAATTTAGACTTTTCAGAAGCTACTTTAGAAGTACCGAAGTTTTCCGATAAACAAAATAAACTGTTAGAGGATTCCAATCCTTTATTGCTTGCCCGAATGGACAACTACGTCAGAAGTAATCACAAGAGTAGCGAAATTACTATTAATAAGCTTACTGAGATTGCTCGACGCTGGAAAGATAAAGCTAACACCCCGAGCACAGATATTGAGGTATATCGACAAATTGCGGACAAGTACGGTCACTTTGCATCTGTTCCCTTTGACACTGCTCAGAAGATAGCCAAAGGTCAAGGGACAAATAGTGAGATTAAACAATACGGTGACAAGTTAGTAAAAGCTTTTCAAAACGATCTCAGTACAAAGGAACCACAAAATTATAACGACAGTGATATAGAAATTATTACTCGTTTGCTTTATGACAATTATACTCGCTTGCAGCAAGCTTCGAGTATTGAAATGTCTACAAAAGTAATCTCCAAAACCGAACTCGCAAAGCTGGTCAGAACAGACCCTGGAGCTCTAACATTGGGTGGCTTCAGTAACTTTAATCAGTATTCTCAACAATTATCTGCCGGAGAAACCATCCAGCGATTTGGACTAAATTACCAATACCAAGATGCTTCAGGACAAACAGTTAAACCTTATTTAATGTCAGTAGGTGGTCGAGATCAAGCATTGCCCTTTGTTTACTATGTCACCACACCAATAACAAACGAGATCAAAGATAATGCCAAGATACCTCTCGATCCTACAGTGAAAGCCAAGCTAGAGGCGATCGCCAATGATGCCAACAGAGATGACAACGATGAACTCAAAAAAATGGCAAAAGAACTTACCACTCCTGGAGTTTATCATGAATTGACTCCTAATACTAATAACAATCTACCCAGATATGGTACTCAAACTGATGGCAAAAAATCCTATGCAGGTATGCTGCGCACAACTTATTCCCCAAGCAGCTCTGAACTCTCACCAGGAACAATGATTCGAGCAAGAGGGTTTAACGGCGAAGATTTTAAAATCGCCGATTGGAATGGTTTAACATGGACTCTATCTCCTCAAAGTGTAACAGATTTACCAAGTTGGATCCAAAATCAGGGAAGACCAGAAGATCGACTCAACTTTAATAACGATTTAGAACAATGGAAGATGATCGGTGAAAGTAAAATGATACCACCAACCAGGATTCCAGCACCAGTAAAAGGTTTTATGGCACATCATTTCCAAATGAATTTATCTGATATCACCATCCAAAAAGTTAACGCTACAGATAATGATGATTCAACGGCTACATTAATTAAATTTAAGCTAGGAGAGTATAACGATAGCACAGAAGCAGGGTTAACTAAAATTGCTAACAAGTTAGGTGATGCACTCAAGCTTAAATTTGCTAATAATGGCAATCAACCTGATATTTCCAAAGCCATAACTGAAATCAATAAAGAGTTACCTACGAAGTCTGTATCTATTAAGAATGATTTGATGATACTACGCCGGGTAAAAATGATCTCCGACAATGTTACTAAGAAATCAAAGCCTAAGTACCCTACAGGTAAAAACCCCTCTTCCTCTGTGTCACCGGGTACAAGAAGACCGGTCTCAAGACGATCCAGATGATGATCATGGGGTTTTGAAGAAATACGTGCAAAATTGAACAAGATGTAAACATTTGTAAGCAAGAGCAGATTAGATCAATAGAAACGTTGCCTAATTTGAGTTATTCTAGGCAAAGTTTCTCCCCTTTATAGGCTTTGTTCCATGAATCGATGTCGGGTTGACACGGCTGGGCATGTTGGCGGGGGGGAATGGTTGCCTTGGTCTGCGGTTGCTCAGCTGAAAAGTATTTCTAATCCTGACATGATATAGCAGAAGTCAGAAGTCAGAAGTCAGAAGTCAGAAGTCAAACTCTTGCGCTTATTTAGGTTTGAGACTTTTGTCATGTCCTAACTGCCCTGGCGACTGCTATATCAACTCTGATATCATGTCGGGATAATTACCCTTAATAAAAACCTCCCCCATCTCCCCATCTGGCCATCTCCCCATCGGGTGCATCTCATATTTGTAAAAAAGATCGGAAGTGTGGGGCCCTCACAGGGGTAGGTTTTTTACATTTGGGTAAAACATGGGACGACCTAGAGGGAGAGGAAAAGGAAAACAACGAAGAAGCGATGCATCGCTTTCTTATCCCCCACACCCCACACCCCACACCCCACACCCCACACCTGAGGTCAAAGTAAAAAACCTACCCTTATGAGGGGCGCGGGGCCCGGGCGCAGGGAGTGTGGGAATTTTCGCCCGAATTTTTGCCTAATTTCAAAAGCGATGCATCCCTTTGCGTCAATTCTTGTCCACTGTTCCGGTGATCCGCTGTTCCCTGTTCCCGACTTCTGCCAGAAGTCTAATGATGAAACCAAGAATCACTCAATTAAGCGCGTCTCAGTTTTGTGCGATACATCAGATAATAAAATGAAGTAAATAAAATCAGGGCAAACAATCCAGCCGAAACTACGGATGTCGTGAGCGGAATCAACAGTAAAGAAGTCAGCAATTCAATTACAATTAAACTAATCAAAATCCAAACCACCATTTGGCGTTTCATCAGACTACAAAGAATTGCTCCGGTTGGCGCACCCACTACCACAACCGGAACCGCCGCTAACCAATAATTACTGACTGGAGTGACAAAATCCCCCAGGATAAAGTTATGAATTAAAAAGCCTGTGATGGCATTAATTGCCATCAAAATCACCGAAGTTGGAGTGCTAATTTTCTCACACAAGCCAAACAGTAACACCATTACAGAGTAGGCAAAAACATCCATTCCACTCCCAACTAACCCACTAATCATACCGCCCATTAATCCGACGACTAGAGATAAACTTTTTTCTCGTTTCCCCCAGTGTTCAATCCTCAATTTCCGTTCAGTATTAGTTAAATTTAAGTGAATTAAAATGAGGGCAAAACTGCTCACCATCATTGTAAATGAAATTTTAATCACTTCGGGAGGAAGTAAAGGAGCCAGAAAAGCTGTTCCCATAAAAATACCTGGAATTCCCCCTAAACTCACCCAACGAATTAACTTCCATTCTACTGGAGTTTTCATAGCCACAATCGTAAAAGATGCCGCACTCATGCCAATACTTTGAATAGCTAAAGAAAAGAGTTTTGCATCGGGGGGAGAGACGTGAAGCCACTTTGTTAAAGCTGGAAAAGCAACTGCCCCTCCTCCCATACTTGTCGCTCCTGCAACCATGGAACCAAAGACCATTGTGAAGGCAAATTCCCAGTTAGCACACAAATTGGAAAGTGCTCGACTAGGTCCAATTGCAGTTAACCATACAGTCCATATAAAGATAGTGCATAGTAAACTAAAGCGGATGGAACGGCTCGAAAAAATAACCTTGGCAACCAGACAAAACAACTGGCAGATCAATTTGATTTGGTTCTTGATGTTGCTTTTTACGGTTCGTCGATTTCGTTTTTGCTCAAGCATACTCGGGCTACTCGGGGTTTAAGTCGTAGTGGAACAGTTGCGTAACATGAGTCAGAGAATGCTAGGGTTCTTCTCCTGTGCTTGTCACGGTTGGGGTTAGGTTTGGATTGCCAATGCTCCTGTCTCAGTAGAGTTGAGAGAATAAGAGGCGATTGTCAACGGTCCCTTTTGGCATTGCTGAGGGGCGGAATTAATATGAGTGGGGTGGGCATCCTGCCCGCCTGGGAATTGTAACGGGCAAGATGCCTGTTACACGGCAAGATACCCATCCCACCAAGATGCCCATTCCACCTCACTCTTAAAATCATTCCATTATTAAGCAACGCCTCTGTTTTAAGACGTTAGAATTTTTTGAGAATTGCTCACTGGGCATTCATCCCTTTTTGGGGATGAGTGCTCGATAAAGCTAAACAATACTGAAGTCAGTACTGGTAATGGTGCTAGCTTCTACCCCAGTCAAAATTGCCAATAATTCATTGCTGGTCGTGAGACTGACCAAAGTATCATTTGCAAGCTCGTGAGTGCCCTGAGTAATCTTCAGCTCCGCAAACCCTAGACCAGCGGAGAGTTCAATCAGATCCTGATCACTAGTAAAGTCAGTAATTGTGTCAGTCCCGGCTCCAGCGGCAAGCACAAAGCGATCGCGGCCACTGCCGCCTGTCAGGATATCGTTACCAGTACCGCCCCGAAGCAAATCGTCACCCCTGCCGCCTGTCAGGATATCGTTACCAGTACCGCCCCAAAGCAAATCGTCACCCCTGCCGCCTTTCAGGATATCATTACCAGTACCGCCCCGAAGCAAATCGTCACCCCTGCCGCCTTTCAGGATATCATTACCAGTACCGCCCCGAAGCAAATCGTCACCACTCAACCCTTTCAGTTTATCATTGCCACCCTGGCCGTTGATGACATCATTGGAGTCATTAAAGCCTTGGGTGTTATTGTCAAGGTCGTTGAGGAATGTGACCGAGTTTTTATTGAAAACTTTGCCCCTTTGTTGGTTCGCATTAAAGACATCAAAGCTATCTTCAACTTTAGTCTGTCCGTCAAACAGAATGTTGCCGATATCCTCCGACGCACCTGTAGCTTTAGTAAGGTTATCTAGGTTTTCCAGGGCAAAATCCTGCAGGATGACCCCAGTGTTCTCAACCCCTTCAAAGGTGATGATCAAATCATTTTCATCCTGATTCAGAAGCATGTTCTCTGCACTCAGCGATGGCCCCTCAAACTTCAGTGTATCGACTTCTGCAATCACGGCATCCGAGGGAGTAACTCCTGTGCCTACACCGCCGAAATCAGTGATGGTGTCTGTGCCTGCACCACGACGAACTATAAACGTGTCTTGATCACCACCTCCTGTGAGGGTATCATTCCCTTCGCGACCTGAGAGGAGATCGTCCCCCTCACCTCCATAGATTAGATCTCGACCAGTTCCGCCGATGATTGTGTCATTACCCTGCTCCCCATAAAATCGATCCTCACCATTTCTGCCGATGATGAGGTCACTACCTTCACTTCCGATCAGGATTTCACTCCTTTCATCTCCGTATAGAGTAATGCCGCCATCTTCAATGATAGGCTTACCAATCAGTGCAGCCTCTGGATAGAGTTCTAGACCGAAGTTGGGGGCAACTGCCACTACTTTTGGGATATTATCTACTGGTATATTCGACGGGTCTGAAACAGGCTGACCTGCTTGCCTGAAAAAGTTTTCAAGTCCTGCAGGAGCAGCGATTACCAACATTCTTGCTGGTTCCGTCCCCAGGTTTTTGAATGCGTGGACTTGACCTCTGGTATAGGGGATAAAGTCTCCGGCGGTTCCCGTAAAAACCTGGTTCCCCACCTGAAAGTTGATTTCCCCATCCACAACATAGAATACCTCATCTTCTCTGGTGTGTATATGGGGTGGAGGTCCAGCTTGGGGCGGAACCAGAAAATCGAATAGAGCGTACTGCCCGTAGGTATCTTCGCCAGTTGCAAGAAAAGTATACACACCCCCCGATATTGCGATTGACTCCAGGCTACTGTCTGGTGGTGTCTCTGGAGAAATCTGCTGTTGTTCAAATAATGCTTTGACTCTTTCAAGCCCTGCCGGACTCCTGACGTCAATCCCTGCCGGCTTATTGATGGTTTTTAAATCTTGATTGTTTTTCATTTTCCCTAATTTTATCTTGTTCTTTTAAGTCGCTCGGCAAATTTTTGATTGCATCTTTTTTTCTTGTGTGCACCGGAAAGCGGATCTGTGCTACGCGCAGGTCGCTGTTAAAACCACCTTCCCAAAGCCTGATTTTGACCTGATCTATTTGTATTTAGGACTTACGCAAATCCCTCAATTTAACTCTACCTGTAGGGTGGGCAAGGTTTTGCCCACCCTACCCATGGATTGTGTGCGTAAGTCCTGTGTATTAATTCAGAACTATCGATAATCAAGCTTTGGGAAAAAACCCAGCTATTTGGTGGTTTCAGAAATTACCGTAAATAAAATTACACCTCCGTCCATCCGCCATCGACCACTAGTTCCTCACCAAGCACGAATGACGATTCTTCGGACGCAAGGAATAGGACTGCCTTGGCAATTTCATCAGCTTCTCCGAACCGCTGCATTGGGATTTTCTGCTGAAGCTGAGTGGCAAACTCTTTAAGGTGCTCCTGCGGTACTCCGAGTTTGCTATAAATGGGCGTTTGAATTGGTCCTGGGCTAACCGCATTTACCCTGATGCCCTTCTCGATCAGTTCAGCAGCAAGAGTGCGGGCAAGGGATCGCAGTGCTGCCTTCGATGCCGCATAGATACTCGACCCAACCATTCCCATCTGGTTGTTGACCGAGGTATTGAGCACTATGCTGCCTGATTCACCCATAATCGGCGCAACTTTCTGCACGGTGAAGAAAGCACCTTTAAAGTTAATCTTGAATATCTCATCAATCAAAGCTTCGTCAACCTGCATCATCGGCTCAAGTTTCGCGATCCCCGCATTAACGAACAACACGTCAAGTCCTCCAAAGTGTTCCTTGACCTCAACTACCATGGCATCAATGTCAGCAACTTGACTCACATCGGCTCGAATCGCGAGCGTATCCGGGCCAATCCGAGTGCACGCTTCCGAGAGCCGACCCTCGTGCTGACCGATAATCGCAACTCGGGCACCTTCCTGAGTAAAGAGTTTTGCTGTTGCAAAGCCAATTCCGGTGCTTCCACCAGTAATCAGTGCTGTTTTTCCTTCTAGTCGTTTCATTGTTACCTCCATTTCATTCACTTTAAGTACAAAACCTTGACAATTCCATACAGTTTGGACATCCAGGATATCCTAAGCTCTGTATTGAAAGCTTTTTTACTCTGGCTTCCCTGGTTGGTGAGCTTAAATAGGGCTTGCTGATTAACTCTCAAAGCATTGACAGATAAAGGTTTTAGCATTTTCTGGTCGAAAAAAGTGCCAGCTTTTCGGTCCAAAAAGCTCAAAAAGTTAGGATTTTGGGCAGACAAGGGCAGAAAAATCAAGGGATAATTCTTCCTCCTACCTCCTATATAATTCCCATTTCTCCTAACTCCTGACTCCACACTCGCTGACTCCTACCAATACCAAAAGACTTTTTTAGCAAACCCTAAATATGCTCACCATTGATACGGTTGAACTGACTCAACCTGTCTACAAAACTGCCGCCTTTTGTGTCTCTGTTTGTGTCTGTGTATTAATTGATTCAAGAAAATCTTCTGGGGGTGTAAAGCTTGCTGGATCTGCAGCTTTGTAATGAGTATCTGGATAAATCGGGCAATCGTAAATGCGCTCAAAAGGCTGCTCGAAGGTATCCCATTCTTTTTTAGAACGTAGGTAGCTCAATACAGGCTGGTCTCGTTCAGCCCAGAAATCCCCGGCAAACGTTTGAAGTACAAAGCGGAAACCGCCGGGTAAGTTTAGACCCATCTTATTCATGTCTCTGTTGAATTCATAGTAGTAAGAGTAGACCACTCGGAAGTAGGAGTCGTACCCTGTTTTGCATAAGTTTTCAAAGTCTTGACATGCCTCCAAATCATCCTTACCCTCAAAAATTTCGTGTATTGCCTCAGCTGCTTTCAGTCCACAGAGCATGCTGAGAAAAACACCCCCAGAAAATACTGGATCTACAAAGCAAGCTGCGTCGCCAACAATAAAATATCCAGGTCCAGTGAACTGCTCCGAATAATAGCAAAAATCTAATTCTACTTTCGGTTTATTAAACAAGGGAGTTGCGCCTTTTATCGCACTCTTAATGCGGGGAGAGCGATCGCAATGTGCTTTGAAAATTTCCTCGGGATTGCTCTGTTTTAGAATGCTTAATGGCATCACAGCTCCAACACTCATCACGTTGGTTTCAATAGGTATCCCCCAGAGCCAACCATCTTCATGACAGCTGAAGAGCACGTCACCTTCAACACCTGGATTGTTTTCAGCAACCACATCCTTATAGTGTTGAAAAACGGCAACATTTTGCAGCTTATTATTCATTTTCCTTAGGTTAAAATGCTTGGCAATTAACCCAGCCCGACCACTAGCATCTACCACAAAGTTCGCTCGGGCTTCATGTCTGCAACCTTGATACTGATATTCGACTCCGGCAAGTCGTTCGCCATCGAATATGAGTTTCTTGACATCTGCTTCCTGTAATACTTGAGCCCCTGTATCCTGAGCATGATCCAAGAGAATTTTGTCAAAACGGGCACGATTAAGGTTGTATGAAAAGGGGGTTTGCCCTTTTGCCACATTGCCAAAATTCTGCCGCCTCAAATCTCCAGTTGTCCCAGTTAAGAATTCAACTCCGTTTTTCTGCACAAACCCACCTTCCTTGATTTTGTCAGAGATATCTATCATCTCAAACAGCTTATACAGGTAGGGCACCATCGACTCGCCGATATGAAATCGGGGAAACTTTGCCTTTTCCAATAAAAGAACTGAGTGACCATTCGCTGCTATCTTGTATGCACAAGTTGCTCCAGCAGGTCCGCCGCCAATGACAATTGCATCAAACATTTTGAAAGTATCTGAATTATTAAGTGTCATAAAAACCTCCTAAACGAAATACTTGGACAACTAGTTTACGATTTGATTTATCTAACAAGAAGTGTCGTACAACCTGTTAAATTTAGAGTGGCTGAATGCTTGCATCAATAGTTTCCAAAGAAACGCGATGAATTATTATTAGCATGCCATTTCCAGCTCATTATAGTCAGATAAACTCCCAACATATTTTCTGGAAAAGTCTGCTGCAAATGTCTTCAAACTCATCAGTTGAGATATCTTAGACTGTTGGAGCTGCTTCATGAAGCGGTCATTCTCTGAATTTTGTTCATCTATATTCACCATATGAAGCAGCGAGTGGGAAAACTCCTGGGTTTGCCAGATCTCTGGCAGACGAATAGCTGAGTATTGTTGAAGGATAGAGTCATTGTGGCTGATTAGATAGTAGTTCACCATTAATTTGCCCAAAACCTCAGCATCCTGAATGGCTAGGTTCATGCCTTTGCCACCTGAGGGAGTGAGAATGTGGGCAGCATCTCCTGCAAGAAAAAGGTTCTTGTACTGGATTGGGTTCGAGACATAGCTCCTCATCCTCAGCACTTGCTTGTCAGTAATCTTACCTTCGGTCAGTGACCATCCATCTTTGGCAAGTCGAACATGGAGTTCTGACCAAACACGTTCATCGGGCCAATTGTCAACGCTGTCGTCTAATGAGATTTGCAGGTAATAACGGGAAATTTTTTCGTTCCTGAGCATATGACCGGCAAACCCATAAGGATGTATTGCATAGATAATATGCTCGGTTGAGGGAGGTGCTGCAGCCGTGATTGCTAGCCAAGAAAAATTGTAATTTTTGTAGTAGATATCTACGGCTTCTGAAGGAATTGATTTTCGGGCAATACCATGAAAACCGTCACATCCAGCAATGAAGTCGCAATCAATAACAATCGTGCTTTGTTTAATCTCGTCGTAACACGAGACTTGCCCAGGATAGCTATTCTTAATCACAAGACCTTTCGTGCTGAATCGTATTTCTCCGCCAGCCTCTTGAAACTTCTGAATCAGATCGACCAACAACTCCTGCTGAGGATAGGTATAGTGCGTTCGACCCTCACACATCTTGGAGTATTCGAGTAAGAAGCTGTATTCCGGGCTTCGGAATTCACACTTCCCATGGGGCTTTCCTTCTCTCAACAAGCGGTCGGCGAGTCCATACTGCTTCAGAATACTTACTGCCTTGTGATCGATTAGTCCCGCTCGGGCACGGGAAAAGACCTCCTCACGACTGCATTTTTCGACTACTATACACGGGATATTATTTTGCTGTAGGATGTTTGCCAATAATAGACCTGCCGGTCCAGCTCCTATAATGCAAACCTTCGTTGAGAAATGATTGTTAAGCATAGTGCCCTCCTATGAAATCTTAAAATTTCAGAAGTTCTTCAATAAAATTAACCAATACTATTAGAGCTTTCGCATAAAATTATTTTCCGGAAACTTCTCTGTAATCATCATGGTGTACTGATTATTGGAGATGACGCAGTAGGTTCTATACAGGAGATTGTCTTCGGGTTCAATCTGGAAATAATCCGCTAAATCACCTGCATCTTCTTTGCCAAGTTCGACATTTTCTTTGAAAATTTCCACTTTGTTCTCGACCCAGAGTTTACCAATGGGAGTTTTGGTATCTAACAGTTGGGTTCGCATTTTTTCATTCAGTCTGTCGAGAACTAAAATTGAATCGGCATAGACATAGTTGCGGTCACTCATCTTACCTTGAAGTAGCACTTTGCGAGCGATAACTTCTGTGCCTTTTTTGAGGTTCATCGGCAGGATATCTTCTTCAAGCTGAATCTTGTCTTCAAACAGCTTTTTGATTTTGATTGCTTCCCCCGAATAGGCTTCAATCATATCCGTAACAGTGCCGTTTGTCGTCAGCAATATTCGCTGGAATGGGCTGAGTAATACAGGTTGAATATAATTCCGTTTTCTCGGAAAGTTTTGGGAAAAAATTGGCCTTAAGACTAGGGTTTGAGCGTTCATTTGCATTATTTCTCTAGAATTGGACAAAAAGACCTGTTTGATGAGATATTGTGAGTTGAATCAATCTCAGTTAGCCTTCAATTTTTACTTCAACTCACAACAAAATTTAAACAATGGCACTTAATTTTTGGGTAGCTTGAGGGGATGAAGGGGTGAGGGCTAACTTTTCTGGCCAACGACCCACTGTTTCACCAATAACTGCCATTTCTTGCATCAGTTCTTGATAGCGATGAGGCGTCAAGGATTGAGGGCCATCAGACAGGGCTTGGGAAGGGTTGGGATGAACTTCTATCATCAGAGCATCAGCTCCTGCTGCAATTGAGGCCATTGCCATTGCCGGGACGTATTCGGCTTTACCAGTCCCGTGACTGGGGTCAATCATAATGGGAAGATGAGTCAGTGTCCGCAAGACAGGAATCACGGATAAATCGAGGGTATTGCGGGTATATTTGCGGTCATGGGTGCGAATTCCCCGTTCACACAAAATAACATTAGAATTTCCGGCTGCTAAAATATATTCAGCCGCCATTAACCATTCCTCAATGGTTGCGGACATTCCCCGCTTCAGCAGAACCGGTTTCTCTTGAGCACCAACTCTTTTTAACAGAGAAAAGTTCTGCATATTACGAGCACCAACTTGGAGAATATCTGCAACAGCTGCTATCTTTTCAATGTCGGCTGCATCCATTACCTCGGTGATAATTCCCAAGCCGGTTTCTTGACGTGCAATGGCCAGCAATTCCAAACCACTCTCACCATGTCCTTGAAAAGCATAAGGAGAAGTCCGAGGTTTGTAGGCTCCACCACGTAGGAAATGAGCACCTGCTGCTTTAACTTGTTGGGCGGTTTCGACAATCATCTGTTCATTTTCAACCGAACAAGGACCGGCAGTTTGAACGATGGGACTGTGTTCGCCAAAAGCAACGGAACCGTTGGGTGTTTCAACAATAATTTCACTGGGTTCACCATGTCGGAAGTCTCGACTTGCCCGTTTAAAGGGATGTTCAACTCGTGAGACTTTTTCAATAAAAGGACTGACAGCCTGAATTTTTAAGGGATCGAGTTCAGCCGTTTCACCGACTAAACCAATCACCACTCGGTGTTTGCCGATGATTTTTTCGACGCTGACTTTGTATTGAGACAGTTCGTGTTTAATGTGTTCAATTTCGACTGTCGGAGTGGCTGCTTTGAGGACAATTATCATGCTTTATTTCCGTTGAGATTGAGTTTTATGATTTGGGACGTGATTAACCGGATTTGATCTAACATCAACTTAGTTTGGACGAAGATCAGAATTTGATATGTAGAGTTTGTAGGTCTTGGTGTGCATACTGAAAACTCCTTGATTGTTAGCTTCTAAAAACTTATCGGTGGTCAGCTTAAGTTTTATGCCGAAGAACGATTTTTTTTTTCGAAACTTCTCAAAACTTACCTAGATATAGGGGTGAACAATATTCACCGAAGCCTTGCTCCACTTGAGCTCAAACCAATTTCCACACAATGGTCTGATCAAGGCAACAGGACTTACCCAAAACTGGACTCCAAACTCGATAAGTGGTAAGTTTAGTTAGTAACGCACCCTACCAGTAGTCGTTGAGATTGGGTTGTCTGATTTGGGAAGTGATTAACCGGATTTGATATAATATCAACTTAGTTTGGACGAAGATAAGAATTTGATATGTAGAGTTTGTAGGTCTTGGTGTGCATACTGAAAAACTCTTAATTGTTAGCTTCTAAAAACTTTTCGGGGGTCAGCCTAGGTTTTATGCAGAGGAACGATTTTTTTTCGAAACTTCACAAAACTGACCTAGACCATTGGGTGAACAAGATTATGGAAGCCTTGCTCCACTTGAGCTGAAACCAATTTCCACACCTAGGTCTAATCAAGGCAACAGGACTTACCCAAAACTGGACTCCAGGAAAATTGCCGTACACTAATTACTGATCACCAACTAAACTTGGTAAGCCCTAGCAGGGATTAATACTTCGACCCAAACTAGGGGTGAAGCGTTCCTCAAGTCAATTGAGAGCTTGCCTTGGGTTCAGTATCATGGTCACATAGTGCGTTCGCGTAGCGTGGCCTACGGCCAATCGCATAAGCGCGGAAGCTGAGGCGGTAGGCCACGCTTTGCGTTCGCGTAGCGTCGGCTTTGCCGAAACGCTTCATCGCATTCTGGCTCAATGGTATCGAGAGGCAACAGCAGTAGTGTTTCTATCTGACCGGGAGGGATTTGCACTACCGATTGCCGAAGCCGCATCATTTGGTCGCTTCGTGGTAGTCTCCTTCAAGACTTTTCACTCTTCATTCTCTCCTAACTCTTCTTAATTGTAAAAAACCTACCCTTATGAGGCTACCGTCCCCCCCCTTGCGATCAGCTTTGCTGCGCTAAAAGCGATTGGCCTACGGCCACGCTACGCTATCCCATCAGTAACAAAAACCAACATCCCAATCCAAGGGCGGGTTAAATGAGATAAAGAAATTTTCAACCACTTTACCTGAACCTAATCAATAGTAGCTGTGTATATCCAGCACATTCTTTCCTGATTTTTTACAAATATGAGATAAACCATTAGCAGCTGTGTATACCCGCACAGCTGATCACACAGGTGCATCTTACTGATTAGTCAATTACTATGTTGGACTTCTTTTTCATCCGCGACACCAAGTGGCTGTTTGAAACTGCCATGGAAAACCCCGAATTGGCTCCGTCCGTGGTTGAACTGCTCTTCTTACAAGAGATTAAGTACAACGTTCGTGACAGCTCAATCTTAAAACACGACTATAATCTGACAACTTTAAGACAAGCCTATGTTGACACTCTCCGGTCTAAAGACGGGGGGCAGGATAGTAGTTCTCAATAGTGCTCAACTAATAAGTTGCGCAATACTAGGTAATAATTTCAGCCCATAAGTAGCCCCAATCCGAAGCTGACTGCTGAGTGCTGATAACTGTTCGCCCAGCGTGCCCGTAGCGCATATGCTTACAAAAAAAATAGCCGTAGAAATACTATCCACGGCTATTTCAGTGCTACAAACGCTATGTCATGTCTATCAGTTTCCGAATCAATCCGGATGTGATCCTACCCGAACAAACCCGAGCCTTTGACCGGGGGGGAAACCCCCCATAAATTTAGCGATGCAGCGCGGTCTTGGGGGTTTCCCCCATGAGCGACTGCATCAAGACAACCTATTAACGCCAAGTCGAAGACTTGGTTACAAAACTAATTACTTGCCCTGGAATGCCCGTGGGCTGCAAAGGGCTCCACTCGGAAACCTCTGCATACCCCAGTGCATAAAGGCTGTAAATAGTATTAATTACGGCTTCAGGAGAGCCCTTAATGTACTTAATACGTTTTTTCTTTGGGTTAGAATCTTCATGATTGTTGTCGTGATTCGGAATAAAGTCTGTAGACATGATTAAAAACATCACTTGTGTTTACAGTAATTATTATAATGATTATATATTGAATTGTCAAGGGTTTTAAAAACTTTTTTTTGGGGAGGTAATTTGAGAATAAATTTTAAAAAACCGAATGCTAAATTGATAGGTTATGGGCTACGCCAACAGCTATCAGCTATCAGTTATCAGTTCATGTAGGGTGGGCAGTGCTTAATACAAATCAGATCAGCTGAAAAAGCCCGTTAGCAGGCACTGCCCACCCTAGGATTAATCTCAACTACCGATTGCGGAAGCCCAATCATTTGGTGGCTTGCTGGTGGTCTCTTTTAGGAATCAAGCCGGTGTGAAAGCTGGGGGGGTTCTGCCATCATTACCGTTGACCCTGATCAGCCTAGGGAGGCAGCCTTTGAAGGTAATGGCTGCCTTGAAAGAGAACTAGCCGAGATCAGTACTAATTTGCCCAAGTGGGAAACAGCAGCGATCGCTTATGCTGATGTAATTAATAAACTCCATAGGGAGTAGGGGTAACTATCTCGAATGTACCTCATAACTATGATTAACACTATAGATAGTGTGCCAATCCCCTCATAACTTTTCAGGATTCCAAAGTCAAGCATTAGCGTCTAGTTTGACCTTGGCAGTGATTAGGGTTTTTACTCAAAAACTATGCTGAAAACGCACGAAACAGCCCTGAAGGCTCAACAACGTCTTAACAAAAGTTTAGGGTTTGCATTCCCATACTCTTAGGAGTATGTTAAGATTTTGACGGCTTGTTAAAGTGACAAGGCAATTATAGAATGAAGGTGCAATGAGGCGAATTATCTTATCTGAGCAACTACAATACAAACCATTGCCACGAGCACTAGCAACTTGGCCATAGATGAGGCAATCGCAGAAGCTTTGCGAACCCAGCAATTGACTGCCTTAAGCATCTAAATTGACCGGGAATCCATATCTTCACCGAAAGCAATGTCTTAGCTATACAATTGCGATCGCTAACCGTTGGTTTTAATCAAAGCTTAACTAATTTTGCCCTTCACAATTATCCGAATGACGTGGTAGATAAAGATAGAATCATGAAGTCAATTGACCTGGGAAAGTGAACGAATTTTGGGTAGCAAATCCTAAGCAACTATAGACACTAGAAACAGATATGCAAAACGTTGATTTTGAGATAAAACTACCAGAAATCGATAGTGCTCGCAATTTACCGATCCATGAAGAATACTTTTGGTTAAACCAAAATGGAACGAAACGCAAGCTCCGGTTACACGACTATGTTGATGTGTACCAAATTCCCTATTTGTACGAGCATCTGATGGAAAAGTTGGACAGCCAATCCCATATTGTGCTGACTTCTTTACTGGTTGAACAATTTACCCAAGCTGGCGGCACGGTTGAAGATATGGTGGTGCTAGATATGGGTGCAGGAAGTGGCTTGGTTGCCAAAACTCTAGCTGACTTGGGGGTCAAATCAATTGTGGGGATTGACATTATTCCCCAAGCAGCAGAAGCTGCTCAACGTCAGTATCCTGGGGTTTACGAGGATTACCATGTGGGGGATTTGGCTAATTTAACCGAAACCACTAAGGAGGCATTAAGTCGTCGAGGGTTTAACTGCCTGATTTGTTGCTCCGCTCTGAGTAATGGTCATGTTCCGGCGGATGCTTTGAGTGTAGTATATAATCAGATTGCCCCTGATGGATGGATTGCCTTCAACGTAGCTCAGTATTTCTGGAAAGATGATACTGAGACGGGATTTCAGCAGCAGCACCCTTGGGTAACAGATACAAACATTTTTGAGGTGGTTCAGATACAACCCTACCGACACCGATTTTATACCGATGGACGTCCCCTAGAGTATGTAGCCATCATCGGGCGTAAGCGGTCTAGTATCCTATAAAGCTAGCTATCGAATAGCCCAAATATCGGTCGGTTGGGACCGAGCGGTAGACTTAAAGGGATTTTATAACACTAAAAATGGAGCAATAATGCTAGTAGCACAAAAGAGTCGGATAGATTGTGACCAATTCAATGACTTCTTTGTAGAAGAAATTGCATTAGAGGAGGTGTTGGTTGGCAAAGATACAATCGAGTTTATCTATAGCATTGAAGGCGAAAATATTCGCTGTTCCATCCGTTACAATTCCGTCGAGTTTACCGATCCAGCCTTAAAGTCGCCAGAAGAAACTAAACGTTTTGCAGTGGTTCTAGCAGTGATTTGCTCTGTGCGATTTGGTCCGTTACTTCCGAGACGATTAAATTTTACAAAGTACAGCCGCTACATAGATCAGGAACTGCTGGAATTCCTCAAGGTTGTCATGGTTGGACACTGGAGTCAGCATCGCTATCAAGTGGGACAATTGAGTTACAAGTTTCCCGAGTTTGTAGTCACAGCTTCAGAACTAGGGAAAGACGCAAGTTATCCACTGTGGTCCGCTGCCAAGGTTGACGGTAAAGCAAAGATTATTTTAGGGTCTGGCTCGGGTAAAGACAGTCTGTTGTGCAGCCGGATTTTGGAAGCTGCCGGGATTAACTACGACATTGTAACCTACTTCCACGATATTTATGGGGAGGATGTGGGCCAAGAAACATTGTTCGAGCAGGTAACGAGCCATCTAAAATTTACAAATAAACACGGTGTTTACTTTTATGATCAGTATTACCCGTGGCTGGAAAATCGGTTAAGCAGAACGAATATCATTGCGAGGGCAAAGGATTATTTCGGGAACAATCGCTTTCGCTCGGAAGCGGGAGAAACGCTGCTGACCACAATGGCTATGATACCGGTTCAAATTGTACATGGTATTCCCCTTTTGGCATTGGGACACGAGAAGAGCGCTGATGCACCCAATCTGATTGAGCCGGAATCAGGGGAAGCGATCGCCCACCAATGGACTAAAAGTTTTACCTTTCATCAGACAATCTCCAAGCTCATAGCACGGATGTTTGAGGGAGTTAATATGGTAAGCCTGACCAAACCCATCCATGATATCAAAATCTTTGACCTGCTCTTTGGGCTTGACAACCAGCTACCTTATGGGACAAATTCGTGCAATGTACAAAAGCCTTGGTGTTGCAGATGTGAAAAATGTTGCTACGTCTTTGCCGGTTTTTGCGCCTATGGGGATGTGAGCAAAACGGTTCAAGCTTTTGGCAACAATCTGTTGGAAATGGAAGAAAACGTACCTATTTGGGAAGATTTGCTCGGCCTGAACGGGTACATTGCCTGGGAGTGCGTAGGGCTTCCCGAGGAAACCCAGTGGTATTTTTACAAGCTCTATCTCAGGGGAGTCAAAGGTCGGGCAATGGATTTGTTTGAACAAGAAGTTCTGAATCCGTTGAGACAAAAAGGAGAAGAGCATGTAAAACAATATTTCTCAGCAATCGAGAAAAACTATTCTCAAGTCTATGAAAACCACCATACGATGCCCGAGTGGTTGTGGCAAAAGATTCAGCCAGTCTTGGAACAAAAGTATTGAGTTTAACCCAAGGGAACCGGATATAGCTTTTGCTAGTAAGCCTCAGGTACATCTAAATTTTCTTCCAAGTCTCTGTTGATGCAAAATGCGAGCCGCTTCAATTTCCAAAATAATCGACGGTTGAATGCCTTCGGTAGGTTCGTCTAACACTAATATAGCACTACGCATTAAGGTGTTTGACATTGATAAAACCTGAAACGCTGTTGTAGTAAACTTTTGCCTCTTGACTCTTGCCTCTTGCCTTGGGCGTAGCGCTATAGCTGAGGACGTCCCATTAATGCCCGTGCGTTCCCATTCTCGCTCAATGGTATCGAGAGGCAACAGCGTTAGTATTTTTATCTGATCAGTATAATCCATGTATCAAAGGTAATGCAAGACCCATTGGTCAGATCTAGCCCAGGACTAAAGTCCTAGAAGAATTCAGGTCTATTGCCTCATGTTGTTTCACCCTCCCTGTTTTTAGGATAGAGACATCACACAGAAATCAGCTTATAGCGTTTCTAGGACTCATGAGGTACACATTATTTTTCACCTCTTCCCTCTTCCCTCTTCCCTCTTCCCTCTTACTTCTTACCTCTTCCCTGCTCCCTGCTCCCTGCTCCCTGCTCCCTAAAAACCAGAAATTTGTACCTCACAAGTCGTAGAATTGCTATACATCAAAACACTTAGAAATAGCTAAAGGGTGAACACCATGAATATCAAGCACTTTTCCCTATTTGCAGGTCTTGCAGCCATTACCCTCACTAGTTTTCCCATGGCAGCTAATGCCCACAAAATGCATCGATCTTTCTCCAAACTTAACCTCACTGACCAGCAGGAACAGCAGATTGAAAACATCCGTAACAATACATACTCTGAAATTGAGGATATTCTCACTCCCCAGCAACAAGAGCAATTTGAAACTATAAAAACACTACGCGGTCAACTACGAGACGCAAAAGAGGCTACGAATCTTTCTCAAGAGCAGCGAGACGAAATCCGAGAAATTAAAAAGTCAGTACGAGAAGAGATGGAAAGTATGAATCTCTCTCAAGAGCAGCGAGACGACATCCGGGAGATTAAAAAGTCAGCACGGGAAGAGATGATGGGTATTCTCACCGACGAACAGCGCCAACAAATTCGTCAAGAAATGGGCTCACGTCGAGGTAAGCGTGGATTTAGAAGAGGATCATTGTGACATACTCCTACACTGACCTTTTCAGGTTCAGTGTAGGCTTCTTACCAACACCACCCAACGGTTCGGTTACTCGGTAAGCTTTACTGCTGACGGAATGCCCCACCGCCAAATTTAATACATTAATTGCCGCATTTACATCTCTGTCAGCTACATAACCACAATGAGGACAAGAATGAGTGCGGTCTTTTAGTTTTTTCGGCACTTTTTTGCCGCAGTTAGAACAGTTCTGGCTAGTATTTCGGGGATTCACTGCTTTCGTTACCAGTCCAGCATTCAAGGCCGTAGGCCACGCTACGCGAACGGCTTTGACTGATAGAATTGAGAGGAATTGACCCCACCCAGCATCTAAAACTGATTTTGCCATTTTGGTCTTGGCTAGACTTTTGATATTGAGTTTCTCATGAGCTACCAGATTCGCCGAAGGCGACGCTACGCGAACGTGAACATCTAGTAAACCTTTTGCGGTTTTAAAGTGAAAATCCTTCCTGGTATCAGCTACTTTTTTGTGAGCCTTCCCTAATTTAGTGACAGCTTTCCTTCTATTATTACTCCCATTCTTGGATCTGCTGACAGCTTTCTGGATTTTCTTTAATCGTTTGTGAGCCTTTCGATAATACTGAGGAATTGGTACCTCTGAGCCATCAGACTTAACCAGAAAAGACTTGAGACCCATGTCTATTCCAATAGGGTTTTTAACGCTATCTACTGGAATAACATTTGGCACAGTATCATCTTGGATTGACAGCGTAACATAATAGCCATCAGCCTTTCGAGTGATAGTGGCTGTCTTAATCTTAAAACCTTCTGGGATAGGTCTATGGTAAATAATTTTAACTTTTCCAAATTTTGGGAGAGTTAAAATGTTGCCATTTATTGGGATTTTTGATAGAGAGGGAAAAGTAAATGACTTATATCTATTTTTACTTTTAAAGCGAGGTCTCCCGCTCTTTTTGCCATTGCTATCCCCTTTGAGAAACCGTTTAAAAGCTAGATCGACTCTTTTGACACAGTCTTGGAGGACTTGGGATTGAACTACACTGTACCAAGGTCTGTCCCTCTTCAACTGGGGGAGAGTCTTTTTTTGAGAAAAATAGTCTGGATTATTCCTTAAATCTGGTAGATAACAAACAAGAGGACAAGCGTTAATAGAACAGCGATTTTGTTTGTACCAGTTGAATCTATCAGCCAATAGATAGTTGTATTGGTGCCGCAGCATATCAAGCCATCTTTCTATTTCTGCTTCCTGTGACTTGGTTAGTCTTAACCGATACTGGTACGCTGATCTCATTGTTGCCGTATCCGGTTTTTCGACCTATTATTAGGATAGCAAACGTATTCACAAATGTCAAGGCGTAATAAAAGATAAAAACTTAATGATCAGATTGACTAGTTTTGATAAAAAGCAACTCAAGCAAGAAGCTGACCGGAGAGGAATGACTTGCTCGGAATTACTTAGAAGCTTGATAGCTCGCTTCCCTATACCGAAAGACTCTGTGTAAAATTCATCCCACGCCGACTTTCAGTTCGGACGTGGGGCTTCTTTTACCGGACAGCTAAGACCAGATATAGCGCTACGCGCAAGTCATAAGTCAGAAGTCATAAGTCAGAAGTAAACTATGACTAAGTAGGGTGGGCAGTGCTGAATAGAAAACACCTTAAAAAGTCCGTTACTAGACACTGCCCACCCTACGATTAATTTTGTTGCTCTTGTTGTGTTCCTGGATCTGGACTAAACCATTCCATTACCTTTTCATTAAGAAGTCCGCCAAACAGCCATGCCCCTAATCCTACAAATAAGGTCGCTATTATGCCGATCAGAGCAAGTTTATTTGAGAGATTCCATTTCTTCTCTGTTGGTGACTCATTGACGGTAGCGTTGATAGTATTGTTTTTAGACTCTCTACCTCCTGCTACTATTCCAGTATTCCCGTCTCCAATCTTGATTTCGCTTTTTTCAGACACAGTGTTCCTCCCTGTAGCATTAATATTATTATTAATAGTAATAGATCTATCAGCTTTGTTTGGCTGTCGATAGATATCTGGTTGTTCATCTTTCTTGAACTGCTTTAAACCTATCACATCATCAATTAAACGTAATACTTCAACTGTATTATAGGGAGGACTACCACATTCAATCGTATTCTTACGATAAGCAATCCGCTCTCTTAATTTATCAAATTCATAGAAATGAGGATTTTGACTGTTTTTACAACTAGAACAATTACAGGGGATTAACTTACTACACCTCAATCGGTTATAAGAATCATGGATCTGATCTAGTTCGTAAGTAACAGTAGTCAACAAGTCTCGTTTATGTCTACCAGTAACTCTAATTTTAATTTCTCGCTGTTCGTAATCTTCAATTACTTCTGCTTTGGTGTTCTCTTTGTTTAAAATAACCCCACTTCTCCACACATATTGCTGCTGGTAAATCCACTTATGCATTATCACAATAAACCGAGTTATAATACCTTTGGGCATGAAATCATAGGTATAGCGGAGAATTAGATTGTCAGATTCATCCCAATCATACTCAGGTTGATTTAACGTTAGTAGTTGTGGCGCGATGTAGCTATCTTTCCTCCCAGGGATTAGATAGCAAAGTTTAAACTTTATCATCAATTGTAGCAGTTCATCCTGCATATAAGCATAGTTTTCTTCAGACCAAATTTTTTCTAAATCAGCGCGGTTAAAGCAACCTAGATTGCGAATAACGTCATCGTTATCCAGCACTTTATAGACAGCATAAGTCCCCCATTCCGGTTTGAGAATCACCGTTTTCTTTAATAGAGGGTCATCTTGAAAATGCAAACACACTCCCAGATCGTGTAGGTACCCGCTTAACTGTAATTTATCGTTGTATAAAGTAAACCCATTATTTGAGCAGATCCTTAGATATTCATCCAGACTGATGTGATTACGGCTATCTTCTTCTAAAGCTTCTCTGACTTGTTTCCATGTTCTAGGTAAAGCTGCTTCTTTGATGTGGGGGAGGTTGCTAATATAAAATTCAATTTGGGTAAGAATATCCTCTAAACCTCGGTTAGTCGCTAGGTTTGTTGCTAGGGTTTCTTTCAAATTGGTAAACTGTCCCCGTAAGGCGCGTTCGTTTATTTCTCTATGACGATCTTGTTTCTCATTTTTGATAATTAATAGAGGACTGTTGTCGCTTAATAGTTCTACTATATTCAGCCAGTAGTAGAAATCTGTGTCTTCTTTCCTGGTATCTGCCACTAGGGCGTAAAGGGAACGTTTGGTCAGGAAGAATTGATGGGTGGCGTGATAAATTTCTTGTCCCCCAAAGTCCCAGATATTAACCCGAAAGTCTCGACCGTTCTCCAGTGGAAATTCCCATTGAATAATGTCAATTCCTTCTGTAGATTCTTCGTTTTTATGTAATTGATAGTTTGGGTTCTCTATCTTTTTTGCTAGTGTTGTTTTTCCAGCACCTGCTTCACCGACAATGAGGAGTTTTGCTTCATAGATATAATCTTTTCCTTCTTTCAGTTGTCGGAAATAATCTCTGATTGCTTCAATACCATTTTTTACAATTTCTATTGGTAGAGTTTCAATGGGATTGTAGCTTAAATCAAGCTGGGTTAAGTTGCTAAGCTTTCCGATGAATTATGGGACTGTTGTTAATCGATTTCCGCTTAAATCAAGCTGGGTTAATTTGGTAAGCTTTCCGATGGATTCTGGGACTATTTTCAATTGATTATTGTATAAATCAAGCTGGGTTAATTTGGTAAGCTTTCCGATGAATTCTGGGACTGTTTTTAATTGATTTTCTCTTAAATTAAGCTGGGTTAATTTGGTAAGGTTTCCGATGGATTCTGGGACTGTTTTTAATTGATTTCCGCTTAAATTAAGCTGGGTTAATTTGGTAAGGTTTCCGATGGATTCTGGGACTGTTTTTAATTGATTTCCGCTTAAATTAAGCTGGGTTAAGTTAGTAAGCTTTCCGATGGATTCTGGGACTGTTGTTAATTGATTTCCGCTTAAATTAAGCTGGGTTAAGTTAGTAAGCTTTCCGATGGATTCTGGGACTGTTGTTAATTGATTTCCGCTTAAATACAATACTTCCAACTGTGATAACTGAAAAACTTCAGTTATAATTTCAGTTAACTGGTCACCATCGTACGACAAAAAAATACGGCTTAAATTTAACTGTTTAAGCTGCTTCTCTTTTGCTTCTCTTATTATCTTAACAAAACGTTCTGGTAAAGCCATTTTTATTCAATTAAAGCGGTTTTAAATTAGGCGAGGTACATTTTTTTAGGGAGTAGGGAGCAGGGAGCAGGGAGCAGGGAGCAGGTAAAAGGCAAGAGGCAAGAGGCAAGAGGGAAAAAATCCTGTGTACCTCATTAAACTAAAAACTACTATACTTATCAAGTTCGTAGGGTGCGTTAGGGACGGGGGAGCCATGATTGTAGTGTTAGGATAATCCCTCCCGTAACGCACCATCTGGTCAAACGGCAAAAATGAGATGCACCCTTTCAATAATAGCAAATTTTAGCACATAACTAATGTCAGAAGTCACAATTAACTTACCTGAAGACGTTTTTAGTGCCCGTCGCCTTCCCCCAGAAGAATTTGTGCAGGAAATGCGGCTTGCTGCTGCTATCTACTGGTATCAAAAGCGGGAAATCTCCATGGAAAAAGCAGCCTCCGTGGCTGGGTTAAACCGTAGGGACTTTCTTGCCGCCCTAGCCCGCGAACAAATTGATGTCTTTGCTGTTGACTTTGACGATCTAGAGCGCGAGATGAACCGTGGCTGAACTTCCGGCGTTGCTGAATTAAGGAATGAATTCGCGATCATCTGGTTTTGTTAAAGCCCCCTAAATCCCCCAACTTTGGGGGACTTTGAACGTCTTATTCCCCCCAAAATTGGGGGGCTAGGGGGGCAAAACCATACCCATAATCAGCAACGCCGAACTTCCTGCTACCAGCACCTGCTCACAGATAAAAAAGTTATAATTTGAATCGAGTAGTAACTCACTAAAACGGGATTTGTCTCTGAGTAATGCTGAGAACAAAATGTTGGTATCAACTATAACTGCTTGGTTTTGTCCGATCACAATTTACTACTTATCAAGTTTAGATTTAACCTTAGACCAAACCGTAGAGTCAATCTCATCAGCTAATTCAGCCGCCACCTCTTCTGTGAATTGACTGCGCTGGCTGATTGAGTTGAGTTCAAGATAGTTGAGGAGTTGGGTCAGTTGCTGATAATCAATTGCTGTCTTATCAATCTTGATGATGATCGTTTGGTCATCAACACTAAGATTGTAATAAGGATTGTTAGACATAAGTTATAGCAATTCTACGACTTGTGAGGTACAAATATCTGGGTTTTAGGGAGCAGGGAGCAGGGAGCAGGGAGCAGGTAAGAGAAACCCACCCCTAACCCCTCCCAGGAGGGGAAGGCAAGAGCCAATTGTCAAACAATTCTGTGTACCTCATGAGTCCTAGAAACGCTATATAAGTCAATACAGTAGTATTGTAATATATTGTATATAATATCTATAGCGGTTTTTGCCATAATGAGGTACACAGTTTTTTTACCTGTTCCCTCTTCCCCTCCTGGGAGGGCTTAGGGTTGGGTTAATCTTCCCTGTTCCCTGTTCCCAGATCCGCTGTTCCCTAAAACCAGAAACTCTGTACCTCACCAAATTAAAAACCGCTATGTAACGATTCAAACCGCTAAGAATTGCTGAATAACATCCTGACTAAGTTCACTAGTTGCCCCGGATGCCACAATTCCACCCTTCTGCATGGCATAGTAGCGGTCAGCTTGTCGGACAAAATGTAGATGCTGCTCCACCAAGAGCACGGAAATCCCAGTGGTTTTAATAATCCGGCGCACAGCCGCTTCAATTTCCAAAATAATCGACGGTTGAATCCCTTCGGTGGGTTCGTCTAACACTAATAACTGAGGACGTCCCATTAATGCCCGTGCGATCGCTAATTGTTGCTGTTGTCCACCACTCAAGTCACCACCCATCCGGGACAACATTGATTTTAAGACTGGAAACAGCTCAAAGATAGTGTCTAGGATATCGTCTTCAGCCTTTCTACCCCCTCGACGTGCTTCTAAACCCAGCAACAGATTCTCTTTCACCGTTACCCGAGGGATAATCTCCCTCCCCTGGGGAACATAGCCAATCCCTAATCTGGCTCGTTTATCCGTCGATAGTTTAGTCAGGGGTTGACCAGCAAAGGTAATGGTGCCAGTGCGGGGTTTGAGTAATCCCATAATCGTTTTGAGTAGAGTAGTTTTGCCCACACCATTCCGTCCAATCAGGCAAACCATTTGTCCTGCTGGTACATTCAAATCTACATTTCTGAGAATGTGGCTTTCACCGTAGTAGACATTTAAATTGGAAATTTGCAGCATAAGAGTTTTTTAGAATTTAGAATTTAGAATCGGGAATCGGGAATCGGGAATCGGGAATCGGGAATCGGGAATCGGGAATCGGGAATTGGGAATCGGGAATCACAAAAATCCCGATATAGTGGATTAACTATTGCCTATTGCCTTTTGCCTATTGCCTATTGCCTATTACCTATTGCCTATTGCCTATTGCCTATTGCCTATTGCCTATTACCTATTGCCTTAAATGCTATAACACTTTACCCTTTACCCTTCTCCTACTTCTGCTTCCAAGCTTTTTACCACTTCTGCTGGCACATTCAACAAGTTCACTAAGTTTTGGTAAGCTGCTGCTTCAGCGTCGTTAATCTTTGGTTCGGTAGGTGTACGGGAACTTGATTTAATCACTTCATAAGCCAGCTTCACGATTAGTTTTCGTTCTTCAATACTTTCTATTTCAGTAGTCAACTCTTCGATAGGAACATTAAGTGCTAAATAATTCTGTAATTCTTGTCGCAATTGTTGCTGTTGTTCTGCATCTGTCGCAAACACTTGGCTAAAGCGAGATATCATCACATCAACTTCTTCTCGTGCCAGATTACCATCAGACCAAGCCATAGCAGACACAATCCGTAGCATTTTCATTTGCTCTGCTGTAATCGATGGCTTTTGTCCTAAATACACTTCAATCACCCTGGGGTCATTTTGGACTTGATCCATTGTGCCTTCACACAACACTGAACCCTGATGTAACACCGTTACTTTACGAGCAATCTGGCGCACGAATTCCATATCGTGTTCAATCACAATAATCGAATGACTCTTGGCTAGAGCTAACAGCAAATCTCCTACATTTTCTGTCTCTTCATCGGTTAAACCAGCCACCGGTTCATCTACTAGTAATAAATCCGGAGCCTGAGCCACTAACATCCCAATCTCTAACCGCTGTTTTTCGCCATGGGAGAGTAACTCGGCCAGTAAATTCGCTTTTTCCACTAAACCAATGGTTTGCAGCAAACCAGCTACTGTCCGTTTTTCCCCGGGTAATGTACGTCCAAACAGGGTGGAAAAGACATTTTTATCACGATTGCAAGCTAAATCTAAGTTTTCTCGAACCGTTAGATTTAGGTAGACTCGTGGTGTCTGAAATTTTCGACCAATGCCGAAGCGGGAGATTTGGTGTTCCGATAAGCCTCGCAAATCCTGTCCCTTAAACAACACCCGTCCCTCCGTTGGCTGTACTTTCCCAGTCACCACATCCAGAAAGGTAGTTTTACCAGCACCATTAGGACCAATCATCACTCGCAATTCCCCAGCATCCATACTAAAGTTAAACTGGTTAATTGCTTTGAAGCCATCAAAACTTACGGTTAAGTGATCAATTTCAAGAATTTTTGAGTTCATTAGAAGTTATCAATTGGGTTAGGTAAAAAGTCCTGGATTTTAGGGAGTAGGGAGTAGGGAGTAGGGAGTAGGGAGTAGGGAATCGGGAATCGGGAATCGGGAATCGGGAATCGGGAATTGGGAATCGGTAATCGGGAGTAGGGAAAAAATCCTGTGGGGTGCATCTCATATTTCTAAAAAAGAAGGGATGTTTAGGAAGTGTGCAGCCCGGGCGCGGGGAGAGTTGCGACTCCCTCGGTGCGCTTTCCGTAGGCGAATTAAATTCGCCACGGGTCGCACCGCTCCCGACTCCCGACTCCCGACCCAAATGTAAAAAACTTACCCCTGTGAGCCCCTGCTCCCTGCTCCCTGCTCCCTGCTCCCTGCTCCCTGCTCCCTGCTCCCTGCTCCCTGCTCCCTTGTTCTGATAACCATACAATGGAAATGAAGACCAGCTTAACGAGTAATCTCTTCTTTTTCCCGTTGGACTACCGGGTCTTTTTCTAGGCTGGGGTAAGTTGTTATCACTGGTTTTTCGGCACCAAAAAGCGATCGCATTTGTTCAATTCCCTCGTCTCGCAACCAGCCGACAATACCATTCGGCAGTACTGTCACTACAATTAGGAACAGTGCGCCCTGGAAAAATAGCCAAACTTCAGGAAATTGCTCACTCAACAAGGTTTGAGCTAGTCTGACTAATAAAGTACCCAGAATTGCTCCGACTAGAGTTGCTCGTCCTCCCACAGCCACCCAAATCACCATCTCAATGGAAAAAGCTACTTCCATATAGCTGGGGGTAACAATCCCTGATTGTACGGTATAAAGCGCCCCAGCCACTCCAGCGATTCCCCCAGAAACCGCAAATACCAGGACTTTGAATCCGGTAGGATCGTAGCCAGAGAAACGCACCCGATTCTCATCATCCCGTATGGCAATTAACAACCGACCAAAGCGTCCACTGGTTAACCAACGGGACAATAAGTAGATCACAACCACACACAGGATACTAATTTCGTAGAAAGCTAACTGAGCTTGTTTGGAACTTACTAACATCCCAAACAGGGTTTCGGTATCAGTTTTCAACCCATTAGTACCATTAATTAGCTTTTGCTGTCCATTGAAAAAATTGAATAAAACCAGCAGTGCGGCTTGGGTTAAAATCGAGAAATAAACCCCTTTAATCCGGTTACGAAATACCAGATAACCCAGCAATCCTGCCACGATACTGGGAATTAAAACAATAGCAATTAGGGTGAAAGGAAACGAATAAAATGGCTGCCAGAAGAATGGCAGTTCCTTTACCCCATATAGGGTGAAGAATTCCGGTATTTCTCCTTCTGGTAATTGCAGTTTGAGGTGCATAGCAAAGCCATAGCCCCCCAACGCAAAAAATATACCATGTCCTAGACTCAGCAGTCCGGTATACCCCCAAATCAGGTCAATTCCAATCGCTACAATAGATAATGACAAAAAACGCCCCAACAGCTTGAGGCGAAAATCCGGCAAAATCGCTGGCATTAATAACGCGAAAACTAGAGCAATTCCTACGATTGCTACTATTTCTATAATTAACTTTCGTCGCCGCTGCTTTTTAATGGCTTTTGTTCTAGATACATACGTCATAATTTATGAAAATAACAACTATAGCAGTTCTCAATTTGGTTAGGTACGTTAGAAAAGGGAGTAGGGAGTAGGGAGTAGGGAGTAGGGAATCGGGAGTAAGGAATCGCGGGACTAAATTTGACTGCACCTCATAAGTACGAGAAACGCTATAATTCTGCCGTGCGTCCTTTTTGTGGGAATATTCCTGAAGGTCTCACTTGTAAAAAGGTAATAATTAAAGCGAAGACCATAACTTTTGCCATACTGGTGGTCGCAAAAAAGGTAAAGAAGTCCGTTACCGGTTTCAGGAACTCTACTGGCATCAACATAAAGGCTATGCTTCCAGAACCAATCAGATAGGTCAGTGTACCAATTGCTAGGGCTGCTAAAATGCTTCCCAGTAAGTTTCCGACACCGCCAACCACCACCACCATAAAGGTATCGACGATATAATTTTGACCAGTATTGGGACCAACAGAACCTAGTAATGTAATCGCACAACCTGCTACACCAGCTAAACCAGAACCTAGGGCAAATGTTAAGGCATCTACCGTTTGTGTTGGGATACCTAAGCAAGCACTCATATTGCGATTTTGGGTAACAGCTCGAATCCGTAATCCCCAACTGGAGCGATTTAAGAACCAGTAGGTTCCCAATAGACAAATAATCGTCAAAATAATGATAAAGATCCGGGCATAGGGCAATTGGAAGTTACCAATCGGAAATCCCCCTTGAAGCCATGCTGGTGGAGTCACGTCTACATTTCTGGCACTAAACCAAGGTCGAGTAATTCCCCGTTGACCCGTTTGTCCTAACAACACCCCGGTTACGATGGCAATTCCTAGAGATAAGAATACCATCAAAGCCATCGCCCAATTGCGAATTCTCTGCCAATCTAAACGACGGCTTATCACCCACCTTGACCCAAAAAACAGTAGGCAAAATACCCCAATCCCAATCACCAATACCCAATTTACACTGCGGACAAACTGCCGCAATATCAAACTTACCCCCCAAGTAGCGAGAAGAGTTTCCAACGGTCGCCCATATAGATAACGAATGACCCCCCTCTCCAATACCAGTCCTACCAATGCTGCCACCAGAAAAGCCATGGGCAGGGCAAAAAAGATATAGACATTAAACAACGAATCGCCCAAAAAGGCTTTAAAGGTATTTTGGACAACATAGGTTGTATAAGCGCCCAACATCATTAACTCGCCGTGAGCAAGATTAATCACGCCCATCAGTCCAAAGACAACCGCTAGTCCTAGGGCAGCAATCAGTAGCACTGAGCCAATACTAATCCCGTTAAAAATTCCTTCTAAAAGTGGCAGCACAATTTAATAATTAACTCTGAATTATGAAGGATGAATTATGAATGGTTAATTATGCAGGATGAATTATGAATGGTGAAAACTACTTTATTTTTCTGTTTTTGAAGTTTACATTAAGCACTCAACACTCAACTAACAAAACTCGATTTTAAATGCTAAGTAGTTTACTTCATAGGTCATAATTCATCCTTGATAACTTATGCTTTCTCCTTTTTGTACTTTCCTCCCTTATTGGGATCAGTCCAGTCACACCCATACCCTTTCGTTTCCGCTACATATTGATTCCAGGGGATGGGAGGAACGGGTTTAGGTGTGGATGAGACAATTTTGAACTGACCATCGGCTTGGATTTCACCAATGCGCACTGTCTTGGAAATGTGATGATTCGGATACATCTCTACTGGTCCTTCTGGTGCGCCAAATTTTTCACCGATAGCAGCTTTGCGCACAGGCTCTAGGTCAGTAGTTCCAGCTTTCTCTACCGCCTGCTTCCATAGGTAAACCATAATGTAAGCGGCTTCCATGGGGTCGTTGGTTACCCGGTCTTCGCCATACTCCGCTTTGAAGGCTTCCACAAACTGCTTATTGTCAAGGCTATCGACAGATTGGAAGTAGTTCCAGGCGGCATAGTGACCAATTAGAAATTCTGGACCAATCTGCCGGACTTCCTCTTCCGCAATACTCACCGACATCGTGGGATATTTGTCTGGAGTCAGTCCAGCACCTTTGAGTTGTTTGAAGAAGGCGACATTACTATCCCCGTTGAGACTGTTGAAGATTACGCCACCATTTGGTAGGGCGGCTTTAATCTTAGAAATGATCGGGGTAACTTCTGTATTACCAAGGGGAAGGTAATCTTCGCCCACGGTCTCTCCACCCAGGGCTTTGAGTTGCTCCTTAATAATCGTGTTAGCGGTGCGAGGGAAAACATAATCCGAGCCCACTAAGAAAAACTTTTTGCCCTTGTTTTTCAGCAACCACTCTACTGCTGGCTCAATCTGCTGATTTGGTGCAGCACCTGTGTAGAAAATATTCTTGGAACATTCCTGCCCTTCGTACTGCACAGGATACCAAAGCATATGGTCTTTGGATTCAAACACTGGTAGCACAGCCTTACGGCTAGCGGATGTCCAGCAACCAAAAATAGTAACGACTTGATCCTTATCAATCAGTTTGGCAGCTTTCTCAGCAAAGGTTGGCCAGTCAGACGCACCATCCTCAACAATAGGCACAATTTTCTTGCCTAATACTCCCCCGGCGTCATTAATCTCCTTGATAGCAAGCTTTTCAGCTTCCACCACAGTAGTCTCACTAATTGCCATGGTGCCAGTCAGGGAGTGGAGAATACCCACTTTGATCGTGTCTTCCCCACCAGCACTAGCCTCTGAAGTAGCCTCGGGGTCAGCGCAAGCCTTCAACAGAAGACTGGTTCCCAATGCCGCCGAGCTATAAAGCAGAAATTTACGTCGTCCTAATCCACTTACCATACTTTCGTACCATCCTCTACCAAATTTGGCTGTAGCCTCATTGAAAAAATTGCGAAGCTAGGGTGTGATGTTAGACCTACGATGGCAAGTAAACTGTTAATTAGGATACAAAAAACCTAAACTTTCCAGTAGTTCATGAAAGATTGACATTTTTTAACATTTTTTAACATTTTTTTTGAATCAGATCTACCCATGGTGACCATTAAGTATTCACATTCTGTTAATGAACTCTTTACAGTCTGGATAAGCAAAACCTCCCTTACAAAAGCAAGAGAGAGCAAGCGAAGCCAGTATCTGTTACTATGGTTAAATAACGTCGAAAAAAGCATAGTTTTGCCTAAAAATAGCATGTTGAAGTCATTAGGCATCATCTATTCATGTTTTATTGCTCAACTTATAAACTTACGGTTGTCTTGTAACTCAGTGTACAGATTCACAATTAGGTGCGCTTTCCGTTGGCGAATTAAATTCGCGCTTTGGTGGGCGCCCACCTTCGGGTCCCACCTTCGGGTCGCACCTAAGGTTGGTGTATTAATAAACACGCTTCGACTCATCGGCTAACATTTGGCGAGATTTAAGCTTTGTCAGGGGAGAATTTCCAAGGATTTCACACTGGATGTCACCTTAACTCAAGGGCATCCAGAATCAGCTGGATCAATCAATTCCTAGCCAGTGCGAGCATTCGGCAGAAAGTTTTTGTTGGCTATGCACTCTCCATTGCTTTGGCAATTTTGGGAACAACGACTGGATTAGGGATTGGCCAGCATTACCAAAAGGCAGCACTAGCTGAACTCACTCGTTCCCAAAAACAAGAACATCTGCTGAAGAATTTACAAATCGCGATTTTAGACTTACGTTCCTATGCCTACTTAGGTGCGCTTTCCTTGGAAGACCTACAGCTGGTTCAAGAGAAAATTGACCATGCTCAACAACTGCTGTTGGAAGGGGAAGGGTTTGTCAGAGAGTTTGAGACCTGTGCTCATATTAATACCAATCAGTTACTGGATTTAGTGAAGACCTACAGGATCATTATTGATTCCTACAACACTCTCATTCAATCCCTGTTGTTAGGTGCGCTCTTACGTGGCGAATTAGATTCGCCACCGGTCGCACCTGATGATCAGCTTAAACTCGCCCAAACCCAACTGTTGCCACAGAACAATCCTGAATTAACCACTGCCCTAGAACGCTTTTTTGAGAAGTCAGACCAGTTGATTAGAGCAGCTCAAGTAAAACAGCAGCAAGGGTTGAGCGCCCTTAAGCGTGCTGATCAGTTGTGCTTTGGGATCATCCTCAGCAGTATGATTGCCTCAGTTGCGATCGCAATCTTATTAGCTATTCATACCAGTAATGCGATCGCACAGCGAATCAAAAGCCTGACTCAGATCACCGAACAGGTCAAACAGGAGTCTAACTTTACCCTGCAAGCACCAGTCACCACCCGAGATGAAGTGGGTGTCTTAGCAAAATCACTCAATCAGCTGATTCATGGTATGGCTGACTACACCCAGGAACTCCAGCAAACGGAAATCCAGCTGATTCAAAACGAAAAAATGTCCAGTTTGGGTACGATGGTCGCTGGTATTGCCCATGAAATGAACAATCCGATTAACTTTATCTACGGCAATCTTTTCTTTGCCAGCGATTATATTGAGGATTTACTCTCTGTGGTAGAACTCTATCAGCAGTATTATCCCAACCCTGACCCAGAGATTAAAAATCGGCTCGAAGAGATTGATCTGGAATTTTTGGCCCAAGACTTGCCTAAAATCATCGCTTCCATGAAAGGGGGAGCTGAGCGCATTCGTGAAATTGTGCTTTCGATGAGGAATTTTTCCCGATTGGATGAAGCCGATCTCAAACCGGTTAACATCCATGAAGGAATTGACAATACCCTCGTTCTGCTCAGCAACCGCCTCAAGCCAGGGATTGAGCTGATCAAGCAGTATGGGGATTTACCTTTGGTGGATTGCTATCCAGCTCAACTGAATCAGGTATTTTTGAGTATCTTGGAAAATGCCCTTGATGCCATAGAAAAGGATGCTATAGAACAAAAGGCTAAAGAACACAAGAGTGTCGAATCTTGCCCATCCCCAGTCTTCACCATTCGGATTCAAACGGAGCTAGTTAACCAAAACTGGATAGTTATCCGAATCGCTGACAATGGCCCTGGGATTGCCGCAGCCATTAAAGACCGGATATTTGACCCATTTTTCACTACCAAAGACCCAGGCCAGGGAACTGGCTTGGGTCTCGCCATTAGCTACCAAATTATTACCCAGCATCGGGGGAAAATTGAGGTGGCTTCAGAACCAGGTCAGGGAGCCGAGTTTGTCATTAGTTTGCCCAGATAAAATCTGACCTAACCCATTAGCTGATAGCTGACGGCACCTCAAGCAGCGTGCGCGTAGCGCATATGCTTACAAGTAAAGAATTGCTATTAGTTATAGGGTTTGCTGGGCAGCTTGCCCTAAGTCCTGACAGCGTACCGTCACGAGTCAACTATATAAGTAAGATTTTGTATCAAAGACTACAAACACCTGGTCAGAGCTTTGTTACTTTCATCCATTAGACTGATGACAGGTGTGAGTGAGAAAAATGAATAAACAATTACGCTCGATGTTGCTGATGAGTCCATTGATGTTGGTATCCCAATGGGCAGCATCTGAGGTCGCGATCGCACAAGAGGTTTCAGAAATCATTGATTCAGTAAACCGGTCGCAAATTCCTGCACAATCAAAGCAGGTGTCGGTTGATAAACTGATCAAACAGAGTAAACAAGACTCAGCTTCCATGGGTCAAGTCACCAGTGTTTCCCAACTGCGTGATGTATCTCCTGGAGACTGGGCTTATGAAGCGCTACGTAGTTTGGTAGAGCGCTACGGTTGTATTGCAGGATATCCCAATCGCACGTTTCGTGGGAATCGCGCCACAACCCGGTATGAATTTGCCGCTGGTTTAAATGCTTGCTTGAACCAGATTGAGCGTTTAATTGCTGCGTCTACCGCAGATTTTATCACTCGTGAAGACTTAGAAACCCTGCAACGGCTGATTCAGGAGTTTGAATCAGAATTGGCTACTCTCGGTGCACGAGTGGATAACTTAGAAGGACGGGTGGCATTTTTAGAAGACCATCAGTTTTCTACCACCACCAAGCTAGAAGGGGAAGTGGTCTTCTCTATTGCCAACGCCTTTGGTGAAGACAGTGACAACCAAGTCGTGTTCCAAGACCGGGTACGTTTAGCCTTTGTCTCCAGCTTCACCGGTAAAGATGCCCTCTACACCCGTCTGGATGCCGGTAATGCAGCTACCTTTGATGGCACAGACCAAGGTGCCTTTACTTACAGCTTTGACAGCGGTAACGACCTGGGTATTGGTTGGCTAGCCTACTACTTCCCGATTGGGGATAATATTGATGTTTATCTGCCAGCTGCCTTTCCCCTTTGGCAAGATTTCGTCCCCACCGTCAGCCCCTACCTGGATGACTTCACTGGCGCTAGCGGTGTTCTTTCCAGCTATGCTGAATCTAGCCCCATCTATAAAATTGGTTTAGGCGCAGGTGGTGGACTAGGCATCAACTTTAGCCTCGCCGATGCGGTAGTATTGAGTGCAGGTTACTTTGGTGGCAATTCCTTTGATCCCTCTGAAGGTCAGGGTTTATTCAATGGTGAGTTTTCTGCCTTAGGTCAGTTAACATTTTCCCCTAGCGACAGCTTTCAGTTAGCCTTCACCTACGTTCGTGCCTACTTCAATGACTTTGATGATGGCAACGCTATCTTTGATACAGGTGTGGGAACTGAAAACTCCAGGGCACCCTTTGGTGATGGAGCAGATGTCACAGCAAACACTAACTCCTACGGCGTAGAAGCCTCTTTTCGATTCTCTCCCAATTTAGTAATTAATGCCTATGGCGGCTACACCGATGCTGAACAAGCTTCTGGTGGCAACGGTGATGCTGAGATTTGGTACTACGGTCTAGGATTGGCATTACCAGACTTTGGCAAAGAAGGTAACTTACTTGGTATAGTTGCCGGTTCTGAGCCTTATGTTGGTGGTGATGATGATACCGCCATTCATCTTGAAGGCTTCTACAAGTATCAGTTAAACGATAATATCTCGATTACTCCCGGATTAATCTGGATTGCTGCTCCCTTTGGAGACAGTGATAACGAGGATGTCTTCATTGGTGCTCTGAGAACTACCTTCAAATTCTAAGACTTGATCCCAAGTCCGGTTAATCACTTCTAATACTGTAGAGCCCATGGCTGTGACTTGAAAATTGAAAATTGAAAATTGAAAATTGAAAATGATCAACTTTCAAGTCACGAAAAGCCAAGACTTATAAGAATTTAACCGGGCTCGGTATCAGCACATTATTGGTAAGCATATGCTGATAGCTGATAGCTAATAGCTGATAGCTGATAGCTGATAGCTGATAGCTGAATGCTTACATTTATTATTAAATAACTTCAATTCTTTTGACTAATAAGGGAGTGAGCGCTCACTGTCTAAGAAATTGCGCTCAAAAATTGCTATCGCTTCAAATTTCTCTATGCATAATCTTCCTCATTTGTCAATCAATACCGGGTATTAAGCTTTTTTAAGATTTTTGTTGTTGCTGTTTAAGCTGGTTACCCTTGGTTCTACTATAAATTAATCACTTAAATCCAGATCGACCTTTCCCCTTCATCCCCACTAAGCCGACTTAGTTGGTGTAGCCATCTTTGATCATGGTTAGGGGTAAAGGGTAAGTTTTTAGCAAAATGATCAGAATCAAAAAACCGAGTCAGCAATTAAGGTTGCATCAACTTAATAAAAGTAAACAAATTACTTTTATCAATTCTGAAATAACTTCCCCATCTAAAAGCTGGAAACAGCTCAGCTGGTTAGATAATAATCTAAATCAGAGTAATCTGGTCTGGCGGTTGTGGCTTGTTGTAATGATAGGAGTGACCCATCATTTAAGCAATCCTAAACAATTCCAATCCTAACACTGAACAACTTTTCGGAACGTTCTAGTCTAGAAAACTGATTGATTAGAAAAAAATTTTAATTTTAGTCCTGGCGAGTTGTTACGTTACCAGGATTGGCTCGTAACTCGATTACTATAGCTCCAATCGATTTGTTAGTTAACCGGTGCTCATTCTCTAACCAACATAATTTTAACGTGAACTATACAGCAGCTTAGTTTAGTGGCACAATGATGGCTATATATCAAGACCGGGAAGCCTTTATCCCTTACCGTCGAACCGATCTGATCGAACTTTGTCTTCAAGATGGGAAACTTGACCCTACCAACGCCCAGAAGTTTCGGGATTTCTGCGAAATTCTGTCAGCCTATTATCATTTTAAGTTCCATCAAACCCTGGAGAATTTAAAAGATAACTTTGCTCCTTTTAATCCTGATGCTGACACCAAGTCTATCAAAGCACTGACTCCAGATCAGAAGAGTGAGAGGGAAGCTAAATTGATATCGACCTTGACAACTCTCCTGAAAAGTGCCAATTACTTTCCCTTACCGAAAAATCTCCTACAACAGGCTGTGTCAGAACACTCATTGATTGAACTAAAGACTGATATAGATTTTGATGACTTTGAGGACATAGTTTGCTATGGTAGAGGAGAGAGAGCTAAAATTCATTTTTTTAACAAACTTTTACAAAAAACTGAACAAAACATTGAAATCTATGAACGAGTAGTTTTATTGATTAAATTTAAAGATAAAAATTATTTTGAATCAAAAAATTCAAAAAAACTCAAAACTCTCAACTTTGTACCCGGTAAAATGTATGTTTATCTCTATGGCAATATTCCCAAATTTGATCTAGAATTCCTATTTCCAAATGTTAAAATAGGAATGACCTGGAAAGACCGCCTATTATTTGGTTTACCTGCCATTGGAGCTGCCATTCCTCTTTTGGTCAAAGTTCTTCCCCAACTTATCTTTATCTTGGGAATAATTTTGTTCGCTATGGGAGTCGAAAGCTTCAGAATTGACCAGGAAAAATCCCATGATATTATGGCTGTACTGCTCACTACTTTATCTGTGGTGATCGCCTTCGGGGGATTTGCCTTTAAACAGTACACAAGTTATCAAAATAAGCAGATTAAATTTCAAAAAAGTGTTACCGAGACCCTTTTCTTCAAAAATTTGGCCATTAATGCTGGTGTGTTTAAGTCTTTGATTGATGACGCTGAAGAGGAAGAATGTAAGGAAATTATTCTAGTTTATTATCATTTATTAACTAGTAAAAAGCTGCTTAACCCTAAAGAGTTGGATGACAAAATTGAAGCATGGATGGATGATAAATTTGACACCAAAATTGACTTTGATATCCATAATTGCCTGCGTAACCTGGAAGAGATACAGGGCAAAATTGTTAAGGGTAACCTAGAAAAAGAGAGTAGATGTCCAATCCCTCTGCTGACCTATGATAACCAAGGTCGTTGTCAAGTGTTACCCCTACAGGAGGCTAAAACCTTGATCGATTATGTTTGGGATAATGCATTTGCTTAAGCATTTTTAGTCTCCTCTAAGATTCATGGTTCATAGTTCATTGCAACAGTACTAATGAAAACTAATGAACCATGGATAATGAACCGTGGATAATGAACCATGGGCAATCAACCAGCCCACAACCCCCATAAAAATCCGTTTGGAACACTGACCGATGGTCTAGTTCAAGACATAGACAAGTTTCACGTCTGAGGGTGACAAATTTGCAGGCTGCTGAGTGTCTGGTTGTGTCAGGTTTGCAATTAGGTGAAGCAATAAAGTGAGCATGGCGGCTTGAATTAGTCTTTGGAACATGAGTGTTCTCCTCAATCCCGATTGGCTGGCAGTGATTTTTCTCTCTTGAATATCTACTGAATATCTACACATGCCCAATCTACGACTCCGGTAAAAAACTTGCCAGGTATAAAATTTAGGTGAAATTATGGAAAAGGTTAAGGAATTAAGTTTTATCACTCTCCTAGCTGTCTTTCCAATTCTTGCCGCAGACGAAAAACAATAGTATCTGGCTCCACCCGGTCTAGAATTTCTTTAATGACGGTACTTGCTCCTAGTGGTCCGAAAGAGCAACCTTGTTCGAGATAAACTTGTGCCGCTTGACCAACAGCATAAGCCCCATAACCTGCAATTCCAGCTTGGGTAATTGCTGCCCCAGCAAAGGCACCCAAGCCACTCGGACCGATAACCACTGAGGCACTCTTACCTACACCAAAAAGCACACTGGTACCCAGTTCACCTAGCAGTAACCCTCCAGAACTGATCAAAATCTTTTGCCATAGCTTACCTGCTTCATAGCTAGTCATCGGTAAACCATACAGCCGCGCTAGAGAACGAATCATCACCAAGTCAGTCAGAGTACCTCCTAACACATCTAAAATTCCAATCGGATTGAGGGCGACTGCTAGTGCTTTGTACTTAGCAAACTGCCAGATTAAGTCTTCTGCTTCAGTTTTGTGTAACTCAATGGCTTTTTTGGCAATAGTATTCTGAGCATTGCGGGCTTGAAATAGAGCGTTGAGGGCTAAAAGCGATCGCCCTTCTCGGTTAAGTAGACTGAAAATTTTCTGTTTGAGCTGATCCACATTTGGAGGTGGAGTTTCCCATTCATAGGTCACTCTACCATCAGGCCACTCTACCCGTACTTCCATAGAAGCTGGTTCTGCTGCCACTAGCACAATCTCATCCGCTGACAACATCTTTTGTAAACGCCGATCCTTGGGACTACCGGTACCGAGTTGTTGCAACTGTTGATAAATTGCCTCCCGGTCTTGTTCTGGATAGAGGTCAATTTTGTTAAATACCAAGATTAGAGGCTTTTGACTTTGCCGCAATTCACAAAGAGCTTGATATTCAGTGCGAGTGATATCACCAGCCACCACAAATAAAATTAAATCGGCTTGGGATACCACCTCCCGCGCCATCTGCGCCTTGACTTCCCCATGGATTTCGTCCAATCCTGGCGTATCAATTAACTCCAAGAGGACTTCACTGTCGGAGCTAGGTGTCCACTGTACTGACTTCGGCCATTGAGTGACACCGTGAATCGGACCAGTTTTAAGAATTTTTTGTCCCACCAAAGCATTAATTACCGCTGACTTACCACGACTAACCAAACCAAAAGCGGCAATGCGAATCAATCCTTGGTCAAGTTTGTCTAGGCTAGACTGCAAAACCTCTAATTCAGTTTGCAGCAAGGCTTGCATTTCCACATCAGCAGGATTCCCCTGGGACCGATGAAAATTGCTGTACCAGGACAAGGCTTGCTGTAAACTGGCACGAGTGCGGTTGAAGAGACTTTTCTGCTGGTTGTTGGTACCATAGGATGTTTGATTACCAGCAGCTGGTTTAGATTGGGAAGAGCGAGGATAACTCAAGGTTAAATAGGGAAAGACGAGTTACAGTTACTATTTTGACCTAACCGTTGATGAGAAAATACCCATTATCCGATCGCAATTACCTGATACCAAGTTGCAGTCAAAGAATAAACAAAAAGGAATTGGGAAGAGCGGAAAATTCCCCCAAGTCCTCCTGATCCCATAGGTAAATTAAACGTCAGAAACGCAACTTGCTATAAGCCTGTAGACTAATGTGGGATTGGCGCAGGCTGATTGATGGAGGTAACTATGAGTGATCTGAATAAATCTAAACAACAGCTGATTCAGGAATTGAAAGCACTGCGCCGACAAGTGGATCAACTTAAAGCTACACGAATTGTCTTCAGTGCTCAACATCAGCTATTTAAAACCTATGGCACCATAATGCAAACAGCCTCTGGCTCCCTGATGCTTAGAGCTTTGTTACAAGATATACTCCACGTTGCTGGTCGCCTCACTAAGGCAGAGGAGAGTAGCCTGTTTTTACTCAATACTGATGGTGTGGTCACTGAGAGTATTCTAGCTCGCGGTGCAACCCTCCCACGATATAAAAAGCAGATCATTGGTCAGGTTCTAGACCAAGGTTTAGCTGGTTGGGTTAGCCGCCATCGCGAAGTTGGGCTGATAAAGGACACTATCGATGATGACCGCTGGCTTACCTTACCTGATCAGCCCTATCAAGTACGCTCAGTATTAGCTGTACCTATTCTCAGGGGTAAGAGGTTATTAGGCATTATCACCCTAATGCATTCCCAGGCGGGACACTTTGGCTCTAAATCTGCCCGTTTAATGGAAATGACTGCTGAGTCCATGGCTTTGATCTTAGAGAATGCTCAACTCCACAGTCAACAACAACAGCTAGGGCAACAGTCTCCTCAGAAATCTCCAGTTTTATCCCCAACAAATAAGCTCACTGAGAGTTCAGATAATTTCTCTTCCCTGGGAATTTACATAATTTATAGTAAAGGTAATTTTCTATATGTTAATCCCAAAATGGCCGAAATTTTTGGCTATTCCTTTGGTGAACTTATTTCTCGGCAATCTTTACTACAAGTGGTGGCAGAAGACAAGCGTAAATTTGTCGATGATCGAATCACTAATTGTCTTCAGGGTCAGGGTAAAAATCTCTACTTTACCTTTCCTGGTAAGTGTAAAGATGGCAGCAGGATTAACGTAGAAATTTATGGTTCCAGAACTAAATTATACGGTAAGTTAGTAATCATTGGAGCTTTGCGAAGACTTAATCATTTAAGCGGTTAGGTTCTATGGTGTATTCTCTAGTGTGTTGGGTATAGGCATACTATTGCCATGATATTTATTTATAGCAATTCTACGACTTGTGAGGTACAAATTTCTGGTTTTTAGGGAGCAGGGAGCAGGGAGCAGGGAGCAGGGAAGAGGTAAGAAGTAAGAGGGAAGAGGGAAGAGGGAAGAGGGAAGAGGTGAA